>CAMZHB010000118.1 GCA_947306605.1 uncultured Prevotellaceae bacterium
TCTTATGACGTTCCCATTTGGCCTGACGGCTACGCTCTCGAACCCATTCATTGTATCTATCTATTCTTTCTGGTGTTGCCAATTCTGTGTTTCGGCCCAAAAACTGGCCATAGTGAAAAAGCTCGAAGGACCTTTCGAAGGAATCCGTCAGAAAATCGGGAGCGTATGTCATTTCTTGATAACCCAATGAACGATAATACTCGTCTTTTGAGTCACTCAAGGAACGGGAGCATCCACTCAGCACACTCGCTACCATTCCATAAACCAGCAAAATTGGTACGATTCGTTTCATTTATCCAATCCCTCCGTCATTTCTTTCATACCTATGTTACTTCCCTTTTGAGAAAGAAAATCGACTCAATAGGGCTAATGTTTTTTCGGATCAACCTTACCGCCGTATAAGCCTAGACCATGATATTCCGAGTACATGGAAGAAACATTCGTCGTAGGATTCGGCGTGTCAAGATAACCTCCACGATACCCATAATCAGTCAACGAGGCCGCACACGAAGCGAAAAACGTGAACACAAACAACAGCAAAAGCGATAGGCATGCCCACTTTTTCATCATTTGTTTTATTAACAACATCTGTTTCATCTTCATCATATAATTGGTTTGTGTTGGCAAAGATACGATTTTTCAATGAAAAATGAACAATGAATAATGAAGAATGAGAGTAACGGTCATGCAGGCGAAGTTATGTTTTTGTGACCTCAATCGGGTGTGAAGTTGCGAAAAACGCAACTAAAATCGGGTTTTGTAATGCGTTGGTTGACAAAGGGGTTGGAAAAACAAAAACAGAAGCGGCGTTTCAACACTTTGAAACGGCGTTTCTGCGCGTAGAAGTCCCACTTCAAAAATCCGAAGTCCTACCTCCAATTAACAGTTTTAACTGTTCCGTGTTAAAAGCGTTAATCCGGTCCGCCCCGCAGGAACCTTCCATAACGGACCGCATGAAAACGGGTCTGGAAAGGTTCCGAAAAATTCCTTTTATAATTATTCGGAGCGCAGGGGTCGGAAATCAAAAATTTTTCGTAAGTTTGCGGCAATATTAACTCAATATCATAAACCAACAAATCATTTGAAATATGGCACTGCATATTGTAAATCATCCGATGGTGCAGCACAAGCTGACCCTGATGAGAAAAAAAGAAACATCGACACGCGACTTCCGCGAGTTGCTCCGCGAGATAGGCATGCTGATGGGTTACGAGGTGACACGGGATTTCCCGTTGAGGGACATAGAGATTGAAACGCCCATGCAAAAGACGGTAGCCAAGGAGATTGCCGTCCGCAAGACGGTGGTGGTACCCATCCTGCGCGCCGGCCTGGGCATGGTGGAGGGCCTGCTCATGCTCATGCCCTCGGCCCGTGTGGGACACATCGGCATGTACCGCGACGAACTGACCCACGACCCCGTGTTCTACTACTACCGCATGCCTGCGGGCAAAGACCGCACGGTGATACTCACCGACCCCATGCTGGCCACCGGCGGCAGCGCCTGCGACGCCATCCGCCGACTGAAAGCCGACGGCTATCACGACATCCGCATGATGTGTCTGGTGGCTGCCCCCGAAGGCGTGAAGCGCGTGCAGACGGAGCATCCCGACATAGAAATCTACACTGCCGCGCTCGACAACGGACTGGACGAGAACTGCTACATCCTGCCGGGACTGGGAGACGCCGGTGACCGCATTTTCGGAACAAAAACCCATTAAACATATATGAAAGAATCTGCTACAAAAGCCGTCTACGACGCACGCGAACTCGGCAAAGGCCGAATGCTAGCTTTGGGCTTCCAACACATGTTTGCCATGTTCGGAGCCACCATCCTTGTGCCCACCATCACGGGCCTTTCCGTGTCGGCCACGCTCCTCTTTGCGGGCCTGGGCACCCTGTTGTTCCACTGGTTCACGAAGTGGAAAGTACCTGCATTTCTGGGCTCCAGTTTCGCCTTCCTGGGCGGCTACGCCACCGTTGTTGCCATGGGCAATGAACTCGGAATGAGCCAAAACGAAGCCCTGCCATACGCCTGTGTCGGCGTCATGGCCGCCGGCCTTCTCTATTTCGTCCTGGCCGCCTGCGTGAAGGCCTTCGGCGTAAGCAAAGTGATGAAACTCTTCCCGCCCGTGGTGACGGGACCCATCGTGATTTCCATCGGCCTCATCCTGGCCGGCACCGCCGTGGGCAGCATCCTCACGAACTGGTGGATTGCCCTCATTGCCATTCTCGTGGTCATCATCTGCTGCATCTGGGGCAAGGGCATGGTAAAAATCATCCCCATCCTGCTCGGCTTGCTCGCCAGCTACATCGTGGCCGCCCTGACCGGCCAGCTCGAGGCCCCGAAGGTGGAGGCCCTCCAGAACGCCGCGTGGATCGGACTGCCCTTCAGCTACGAGGACACCGGTATCTATGCCCTCACGCAAAGCAAATGGGATTTCCTCATCACGTCCATCATCGCCATCATGCCCATCGCTCTGGCCACAATGATTGAACACATCGGCGACATCTGCGCCATCAGTTCCACGACCAACCGCAACTATCTGGAAGACCCGGGACTGCACCGCACGCTCTCCGGCGACGGCGCCGCCACCGTGCTGGCTTCCCTCTTCGGCGCACCGGCCAACACCACCTACGGTGAAAACACGGGCGTGCTCAACCTGACCCGCGTCTTCGACCCCCTCGTGGTACGCATCGCCGCCGTCATCGCCGTGCTGCTGAGCTTCTCCCCGAAGTTTGCCGCCCTCATCTACGCCATGCCCGCTGCCACCATCGGCGGCGTGTCGCTGATTCTCTACGGTATGATTTCCTCCGTCGGCATACGCAGCCTCGTGGAAAACAAAGTTGACTTGACCGACTCGCGCAACCTCATCGTCACGGCTCTCACCATCACACTGGCCGTCGGCATCAGCTACGGTTGCGAAGGCGGCGCGCTCAAGTTCGGAAACATTGGCATCAGCGGACTCGCTTTTGCCGCCATCATCGGTATTCTGGCCGCAGTGATTCTGCCGGAGAACAAGAAAATACCTCTTCCCGAAGAACCCAAAGACCCAACGACTGAATCCTGACAGTAAGCATACAACAAAAAAACGCGCTCCCGCCCATGCGGGGGCGCGTTTCGTTTCTATCGGTTCCCACAGGCGTGAAGTCGCGAAAATCGCAACTAGAAAGGACTTTGTAATGCGTTGGTTGACAAAGGGGATGGAAAAACGAAAACAGAAACGGTGTCTCAAAACTTTGAAACGGCGTTTCGGCGCGCAGAAGTCCCACTTCAAAAATCCGAAGTCCGACCTCCAATTAACAGTATTAACAGTTCCGTGTTAAAAGCGTTAACAGACACCGCACCGGTGTTTTTTGCGACAAAATGTTTAACTTTGCAGACGAAAACAGAAAACCATTCAATGCCATTATGACTCGTATGTATACACAACTGTTAGGTCTGGCCGCCCTGCTGACGCTTGCGCCGGTTCAGAGCCGCCCGCAGACCGACGACATCTTTACGGAAGGCCATCCGCGCCTGGCCTGCACCAGCATCATGGTGGGCAAGAAAGCCTCGACGGACGGTTCGGTGATGACATCGCACACGTGCGACTCGTGGTTCCGCACCTGGATGCAAATCGTTCCCGCCCGCGACCACAAGAAGGGCGACGTCACGGCCATCTATGAGGGCCGTATGCACACACAGAGCGCCCTGGACAGCACGAAAGTGTACCGCCGCGGCACCATTCCGCAGGTGGCCCACACCTACCGCTACCTCGACACCGCCTACCCCTGCCTCAACGAGAAACAACTGGGCATCGGCGAAACGACCATCGGCGGACGCGACACGCTGAAGAACAAGGACGGACTCTTCATGATTGAGGAACTGCAACGCATTGCTCTGGAACGCTGCACCACAGCCAGCGGGGCCATCCGGCTGAAGGTCCGTATGGCCAAAGAAAACGGCTACGGCGACAGCGCCCAATGCCTCACCGTGGCTGACCCGAACGAAGTGTGGATATTCGAAATCTTCGGCGAAGGACCCAAGAAGAAAGGCGCCGTGTGGGCCGCCGTGCGCATCCCCGACGACGAGGTGTCGGTGTCGGCCAACATCTGCCGCATCGGACAACTCAATCTGGCCGACACACTGAACTACATGGCGTCGGACAACGTGTATGACGTAGCCCGGCGACTGAAACTGTGGGACGGTAAGGAACCCTTCTATTTCTGGAAGGCCTACAGCGGCGGCAACTACTTCGGCGAGAAGAAAAACTACAGCGTGCGCGAATTCTTTATAATCAATGCCCTCGCTCCCTCGCTCCACCTGAGCGACACCATCGAAAACCTCCCCCTGAGCGTGCGGCCCGATGAGAAAGTGAGCGTGGAACGCGTGATGCAACTGCTGGGCAGCTACTACGAAGGCACGGCCAAGAACCTGAGCGGACGACTGAAACTGCCGGGCAAGAAGACCAAAGACGGCGTGGAGGACAGCACCGTGTCGCCCGTGGCAAACCCGTGGATGCGCCCCGACGAAATCAATATGTACCACGCCCACGGCGACACGACGATGAAAAACATCCGCACGGTGAGCGTGCCCTGGTGCGCCTACAGCACCCTCATCCAACTGCGCTCGTGGTTGCCCGACGAGGTGGGCGGCGTGGTATGGATGGGACTTGACAACCCCGGACAAAGCCCCCGCTTCCCCATCTTCAGCGGTACGACGGAGTTACCGAAAATGCTCCAGGTATGCGGACAGCATGAAGACCGCGACGATGCCGCCCTGTGGCACTACCGCAAGGCCAACCGTCTGGCCACCGTGCGATGGGGAACCTACCGCAAGACACTGGAACCTGCACGCGACTACTTCACCGAGAAAGGACTGCGCGAACTGCCCTTCGTGGAGCAGACGTGGCAATCGCTCAACGCCACCGACCCCAAGAAAGCCCAACGCATGCTCAACGGATACACGGCCGACTTCTTCGGCGCCACCATCAGCCGTTGGGACGAAATGGCACGCATCTTCTGGCGGCAGACGTGGACGGGATTCTAATACCTAAGTAACATTTAAGAAAGACGCCATCCTTCATGAAGAATGGCGTCTTTTTATATCAATTCGTCCAGACTACCGATAGTGACGTCCGGTGCAGACGTGTCAGGCGGTGTGTCATCCCACCCGCGGCCCCGCAACCACACGGTATGACATCCCAGACTTTTGGCAGGCAGTATATCTTTCGTAATGGAATCGCCCACCACACACACGTCCTGCGGTTCCAGCGACAGGAAGTCAAGCGCACGTTGGAAAATGGCCGGATCGGGTTTACGCACACCGGCCACCGCCGACTCGATGACGGTCTGGAAACAACCGGACAGGCCGAAATCCTGAAGCACGGCGGACATGTTACCGTAGAAATTGGTGACGAGCGCCAGAGGACAACGCTCTCGGAGTTTCAACAACACCTCGTGCGAACGCTCCGTATTCTTGCGCGCCACACTGTAACAGTAATCCACGACTTGGGAGAGTTGAGAGTTGAGAATTGAGAATTGAGAGTTGAGATATTCAAACTGCAAGGCCACCTTCTTATGGAGTACGTCGCGGAAGGTGTCGGCAGGAAGAATAATGGGACTCTTGGCCAACGTACGCTCGGCATGGACGTAGGCCTCCCGGAACTGTGTTTCGGTGACAGGCACGCCGGCTTTCACATAACCGTCCCACAAGACACGGGCCCAATGGTCTCCACCGGTATCGAGCGTACCACCGTAGTCGAAAACAAAAGCCTTGACCGTGAACGGGAGCACGCTTTTCTTTCTGTTCCCCAC
>CAMZHB010000119.1 GCA_947306605.1 uncultured Prevotellaceae bacterium
GTTTCGACAGCTTGTCTTGCACCAGCATTAACCTGGAAACGAGGGAGTCGTCTTGTTCGAGCGCTTTAATCACAGTACGGTTTTGCAGACTTTCTTGTATGATGGCTTGTGCCTTACTGTCACTCTGGCGAATCTTATGTGTGAGCGAGCGCATCTTTTTTACATACATTTTACTGATTAGCAGGAAGCAGGGCATCAGAACTACAATGACGCAAGCCAATGTTTTGTCCATCAGAAACAGGAATATGAATGCGCCAGTGAATTGTACGATGACGGTAATGAGAGACGGAATGGACTCTGTGGCGAATGAAACAATCTGTGACACATCTTTCTCAATTCGATTTATGACATCGCCGCTATGATATTTTTCCATGCCGCTCCATTTACTCATCAAGACATGCGCAAATAGGCGACGCTGCATCGTATTCTGCGCTTTGACGCCGAGTATGGCGCGAATCCAACGGCTGGCATACGAGAATGCAATTTGTATGGCAATGGTGGCAATGAGAAAAATGGCGGCGCTGGCGAACGTGAATGACTTGTTTTGTCCTGTAGCAATGTCAACGGTCAACTTGGTGCATAAAACAAAGAGCAGGTCCAACAACACGATAGTCACGCCAATAAATGTATTGAGAAATATTTGTGTTCTGTTTTGCTTGATTTCATCCCAAAGCCACTGTATGATACTCCGCACACTATAATGCACGTGTTGCTCCTCAGAATCGTGGACTCTGAATTTATCCAAGTATTTGTTGATAAACTTTGAAAGGTAAATCATCGGCGTCCAGTTTGAGTTAATTGCGTTGGTCTACACCCCACATAAGTTTATTACGGAGTGTGTCGAAAAAGTTTACATTATTTCTTTTGACAACATGTATTGAGAACGGTGCTTTCCGTATTTTAAGTTCTGTAGAATCGTTGCAACTGATGCTACGTCCGTCAATCGCTGTCAGATAATTGTGATTGCGGCTCTTAATTGACAGTTTGATTGTGATGGTATCGTCTAAGACGATAGGACGTACGTTCAAACTGTGTGCGGCAACAGGTGTAAGGACGATGGAGTGGGAGTCTGGTGCAATGATGGGGCCACCTACGCTTAACGAATAGCCGGTTGATCCGGTCGGAGTGCTGACAATTAAGCCGTCTGCCTGATATGTGGTCAGATAGTTCCCGTCTATAATGGTGTCAATACGAATCATGGAGGAATTATCGTGTTTCAAAACTGCCACTTCATTGAGTGCGTATGGATGGGATAGGAATGGTGTTTCACTAGATTGAACTTTGAGCACACTGCGTTTCTCTATGTGGTATTCATTGTCATATATAGCGGAAACCATTTCGGAAACAGCTTCCGGTGTCACATCTGCTAAAAAGCCCAAGCGGCCTGTGTTGATACCGATAATGGGGATTTCTTTCTCTCCGACGCGGGCTGCTGTGTTCAGAAACGTTCCGTCGCCGCCGAAACTTATGGCAAAGTTTGCCGTAAAATCATTATTGTTGATGATTTCCACAGCATCAGACGAAACATCTAAAACGTCGTTTATGTATTTATAGAACTCAGACTCCACGGCAAGCGACGCCTCACGCGCCATTAAGAACTTCAACAAAGCGTTGATGCATTTTGCGTTCTCCAAATGATATTTATTGCCGAAAACGGCAAATTTCAGTTTGTTCTTGTCCATTACTTTGTTTTTTCTGTCTGAATAACTCCGGGGCGGAAAGAAATTAGTATTTTTGCAAAGAGTATCAGCAAAAATACAAAAAAAATACGTAGTGAAGTATTATTGACAAAAAATTGTGTAGAAAATGACCAGACTTAGCGTAAACATAAATAAAATTGCCACTCTCCGCAATGCACGCGGTGGCAACAACCCTAACGTTTTGAATGTGGCTTTAGACTTGGAGATGTACGGAGCTCAAGGCATCACAGTCCATCCCCGTCCTGACGAACGCCATATTAAGTATAACGATGTTCTGGAACTTCGCCCTGCTATTCGGACAGAGTTTAATATAGAAGGCTTTCCTGACGAACGTCTGATTGATTTGGTTCTTAAAGTGTCCCCTTCTCAGGTAACATTAGTCCCAGACAGTCCAGAGCAAATCACATCTAATACCGGCTGGAATACGAAAGAGAATCAGAATTTCCTAGTTCCGATAATTGATGTTTTTAAAAAGGCTGGCATAAGGACATCTGTTTTTGTTAATGCTGAAGAAGAAATGGTGCTATATGCGGCTAAGGCCGGTGCAGATAGGGTGGAACTTTACACGGAACCTTATGCCAGCCATTATAAAAACAAAACGGAAGCTATCAAGCCCTTTGTTCGGGCTGCCATGAAGGCACGTGAATTAGGATTAGGTTTGAATGCCGGGCACGATTTGTCCCTAGAAAATTTGAAATACTTTCATGTTACCATTCCTTGGCTTGATGAAGTAAGCATTGGACACGCTCTGATTTGTGACGCCCTGTATATGGGTTTGCAAAAGACCGTTGAAGCCTACTTAAAATGCCTGAATTAATAAATGAATTCCGACATGGATGCTGTTATTGTTGTAGCTGGTGGTAAGGGGGTGCGAATGGGAAGCGACGTTCCCAAGCAATTTGTGCCATTATGTGGCCTGCCAGTTCTTATGCATACGCTATATCGTATCAGAGAAGCGGTTCCGGGGGCGGAAATAATTGTTGTACTGCCTCGGGAACATAAGGATTATTGGCTTACTCTTTGTGGCAGATATCACTTTACCGTTCCTCACCGGACGGTAGCGGGAGGTAGCAGCCGCTATGAGTCGGTTAGTAATGGTCTAAATGCATGTCATGTTTCGGCAGATTCGATTATCGCTGTTCATGACGGTGTAAGACCCTTTGTGAGTGTTGACGTAATTAAACGGAGTTTTGAGATTGTTCGGGAGAAGCTTGCGGTTGTACCTGCGGTAAACCCAGTAGAAACGTTGCGCACGGGAAGTATGGACGACTCAAGGAGACTATCCCGTGACGCATGTTGGTTGGTACAGACTCCTCAGGTGTTTATGGCAAGCGTCATCAAGGAGGCGTATAAGCAGGAATACGATATGAGTTTCACTGACGATGCATCTGTTGTGGAATCGACGGGACACAGAATTACTTTAATTGAAGGTAATCGCGAGAATGTTAAGCTTACGACGCCCATGGATTTGGCATGGGCTGAAGCATGGTTGACCCAGAAAAAGGCGAGATAGAGATGTATGATGTATTGTCCCAGAACATTCAGTATTTACATGGTGTGGGGCCGCGCCGTGCCCAATTACTGAACGAAGAACTCGGGATATATACACTGCATGACCTGTTGTATCATTTTCCTTACAGGTATATTGACCGCTCCCGTATATATACTGTACACGACCTTTCGGATGGTATGCAATATGTGCAATTGAAAGGGAGGATTCTTGGATATGAGACACTCGGTAAGGGGAGCGCACGGCGCATTGAGGCAGATTTTACAGACGGAACGGGATATGTTCGTTTGGTGTGGTTTAAAGGTTTGAAGTATGTCGAGCGTACTTTGAAGACAGGTGTGACTTATTTGTTGCTTGGTAAACCTACATTATTTAATAACAGATTTAATATTGCCCATCCCGAACTGGATGTGTTAAAAGATGACAGTTCGTTGGACGGAATCACAGGTTTGCGTCCTGTGTATCGGGTTACGG
This sequence comes from uncultured Prevotellaceae bacterium, assembly GCA_947306605.1. GTDB lineage: Bacteria > Bacteroidota > Bacteroidia > Bacteroidales > Bacteroidaceae > UBA6382. Next base: position 3,685 of record CAMZHB010000119.1, read on the forward strand.
AGAAAATGAAGCGTTCTGGTCTCACTTCGGGCGCTATTGAGGAAATGGTTGATGCGGTTTTTTCTCAATTGAAGGGATTGAGCATTGCAGAGACGTTGCCTGACTATCTTCTTTCCCGATGTCATCTGATGGGACTCAACGATGCTATACGCAAAATCCATCATCCTGAAAGTCTCAGTGTGATTCCGTCGGTTGAGCTGCGGCTAAAGTTTGAGGAACTGTTTTATGTGCAATTGGATGTCCTCAGTTATGCTAAAGACCGTGTTATCAAGTATCGTGGTTTCCGTTTTTCTCGAGTCGGTGACTATTTTATGCGCTTTTATCATGAGTGTCTGCCTTTCGAGTTGACTTCTGCGCAAAAGAGGGTCATACGTGAAATCCGGCATGATTTAGGCAGCGGTCGCCAGATGAATCGTCTTTTGCAGGGAGATGTGGGCAGTGGAAAGACTATGGTATCTGTGATGACCATGCTCATAGGTATTGACAACGATTATCAATCTTGCATCATGGCACCCACGGAAATTTTGGCGGAACAACATTGTGCTACGATGCAAAGGCTGCTTGGTCCGATCGGTGTCCGTGTGGAATTATTGACAGGTACAGTTAAAGGAAAGCGTCGCCAATCTGTGCTGGATGGTTTGCAAGACGGAAGCATTCATGTTTTGGTCGGGACTCACGCACTGCTGGAAGACACGGTTAATTTCAAAAATTTGGGCGTTGCAGTCATAGATGAACAACACCGTTTCGGAGTTGAGCAACGCTCGAGGCTTTGGCTGAAAAACGAGTTTCCACCTCATATTTTGGTAATGACGGCTACGCCGATTCCTCGCACACTTGCGATGACGGTTTATGGAGATTTGGACGTTTCAGTCATAGATGAGTTGCCGCCAGGCCGAAAACAGATAAAGACAGCCCACTTTTATGACAAGGCTGTCGAACAACGGGTGCAACTGGTCCGTTCTGAAGTGGCAAAAGGGCATCAAGTGTATTTTGTATACCCGCTTATTAAAGAGAGTGAGAAAAGTGATTTGAAGAATCTCGAAGAAGGATTCCGCCAAATCTGTAAACAATTTCCCGACCTCAATGTCGGGATGCTGCATGGCAAAATGAAACCATCGGAAAAGAACGACGTGATGCAGTCATTCGCATCTGGTGAACTCCATCTGCTGGTTTCCACTACGGTGATTGAAGTTGGTGTAGATGTTCCCAATGCTTCTGTGATGATTATTGAGAATGCAGAGCGCTTTGGTCTTGCCCAGCTGCATCAACTCCGAGGTCGGGTGGGGCGTGGTGCAGAGCAAAGCTATTGTGTCCTGGTTACAGGCTACAAACTCTCAGAAAATACACGCCGTCGCGTAGAAATTATGTGTGAAACCACAGATGGTTTCCGCATAGCTGAAGAAGATTTGAAACTTCGCGGACCTGGCGATTTGGAAGGCACGCAACAGAGCGGCGTAATCTTCACTTTCAAAATTGCAAATATAGCCCGTGACGGAGAATTGTTGCAACAGGCCCGCGAAGTAGCGAGACAGGTCGTTGATGAAGACCCCATGCACGAGTTGCCTCAAAATAAAATACTCTGGTCTCAGCTTAAACTCCAGAGAAAAACAAACACGAATTGGGCGGCAATCTCATAAAAAACCTTAAGTGTCAGTCATTATATTTTGCAATTCAAACAATAATTCGTATCTTTGCAACGTTATAATAACGAATTCCCATTTGAAACGTCATATAATGATATATAAAACCATCAAAACAGCCCTTATTTCAAGCCTTAGCCTATTTGCTTTTATCACTGTGGCCCAAGCGCAAGATTTAATGGCCCGTCAGGCAAACATGGACCGACAACTTCGGGCCGTCGATTCAGTTATTTTGCGTCGTACCATACAAAAAGAACGTAGTTACAATCTCGGCAACCTTTATACCTCATGGGATAATTCAGGTTCCGATGTTTTTCATAACCAGGCCAAACCTCTGTATTACAAAATTGATCTTCGTGGCTTCACTATGCCAACTCCGAGCCGTCAGGTTACTTCTAACTTCGGTTATCGTCGACAATTCCGTCG
>CAMZHB010000120.1 GCA_947306605.1 uncultured Prevotellaceae bacterium
ACTCGGGGAAGCGGTCGTACTCAGGTTCCAGAGAAAGAAAAATTGCGTTTGTTGGCGGCTCATCAGAGTACAATGTGCATCTTCTTGTCTGCAACATTGGCTGAGGAAATCCAAACTGAATTGTTGGCTGGAGGGTATCCGCCGGAAACACCGGTAGCAGTGTGTCATAAGTTGACATGGAGAGAACAAATGATTTTACGTGGTCAATTGAAAGATTTGGCTCAAATTGTCAGAGAGAATAACCTCACGCTAACAACAATGATAATAGTGGGTGAGGCAATAGATAATCGTGAAGGTCAAAGCCGTCTTTACGACAAGAGTTTTTCTCACTTATTTCGTGAATCACAATCATGATATTGATTTTTGGAGGAACGACAGAAGGACGTCTTGCTGCTCAGGTTTGTGACCAAGCAGGGAAACTCTTTTATTACTCAACATTGAGTGATAGTCAAGTAATCCCCCTGCGCCATGGTGTACGGCTTGTCGAAGCAATGACGGCAGACGAAATGCTTCTGTTTTGTCAGAAGGAAAAAATTCATTGTATTGTTGATGCTTCCCATCCCTTTGCTGTAGAATTGCATAAAAACATAGCAAAGACGGGAATACACGTAATACGCTTGATGAGGCATAATGTCAAGGAAAAGACTACTTCTTCTTTAATCAATATGTGCTACGATTATGATGAACTGTTGGCAAAATTGAAAGAGAATCCTCCGAAACGCCTGTTAGCTTTGTCTGGTGTCAATACAATTCCCAAACTGAAAGAGTATTGGCAAACTCATGAAACTTTTTTCCGTATTTTGTCGCGTATAGAAAGCATAGAATGTGCGACAGATAACGGCTTTCCAATGGATAATCTCATTTTTTATACAGAATCCAACGTGTTGCCCACAAAGGAGCAAGAACAGGTTCTGATGAAAGAAATAGATTGTGATGCTATTGTTACGAAAGAAAGCGGTATAACCGGTGGTTACGCAGCAAAAGTCCAAGCTGCATTGGAGTTAGGTTTGAGGGTTTTTGTTATTAAAGCTCCAGATTATTCAGATTCTTTTTTTAACAAAGAAAGACTTCAAGTAGTAACGGGTTGTCATGGCCTCAGAAGAGCAATAGAAAAAACAATACCGGAATTTTTCCCCTTACATACGGGGTTCACTTCAGGTACAATTGCCACCGCAGCCGTCAAGGCAGCTGCCATGGCTTTGATAAAAAACAAAATCCAGGACGTTGTGGAGATTTTGTTGCCCAATTCAGAAACAATATCCATTAATGTGGAGGATGTAAGAGTAATAAATGTGGACGGAAGGCATTATGCAGAAGCGACCGTGTTGAAAGATTTCAGTGATGACCCTGATGTGACACGTGGTTGTAGGATTACAGCTCGTGTGGAAGTGACATCTGATTCGAATGGCGGTATTCGTTTTTTGAGAGGAGAAGGAGTGGGCCGAGTAACCTTGCCTGGATTAGGGATACCTGTAGGAGACGCTGCAATAAATAGGATTCCAAGGCAAATGATGACGGCTGAAGTGCGGAAGTTGACGGACAAAAGTGTAGATATTACGATTTCCGTTGAAAATGGGCAAGAAATAGCTAAGCGGACATTTAATGAACGTGTTGGAGTAATCGATGGTATAAGTATTATAGGTTCCACTGGTATAGTATTTCCTTTCTCTAACGATGCTTTCATTGAAAGTGTCAGTCGGGAATTGGAAGTTGCAAAGGCTATAGGCTGTGATGTCATAGGCCTTGCCTCAGGAAAGCAAGGTGAAGAAGCTCTGATTTCAGGAAACCCTTCTTTACGTGTGGTTCACTATGGGAATGTCATCGGCGACACCTTGAGTCGTGCATATGAAATAGGATTCCGTCATGTTATACTGGGTATAATGATAGGTAAAGCTGTGAAATTGGCGGAAGGAAATCTCAATACACATTCACATAAAGTGTGAATAAACCATTCCTTATTGATGTGGCAAATTCTGTAGGAGTAGTCAATGCAAAAGAAACGATAGAAAGAATAACTTTGGCCCGAGAATTATGGGAACTGATGCCTCCTGAGTTTTTTGAGAATTTGCAAATGTTATGTTTGAAACATTGTAGGACGGTGTTTCCTTCGGGGGTACTGGATATACGGATAATTAAGAATAGATAACCGATGAAAATGTTGTTGTTACCATTGGGAGTAGTGGTATTTGGCCTATTAAACCTCATGATAGGTTCTGTGCCGATTCCGTTGGACGAAGTCACAAGAATACTTTTTGGTCAAGGCAGTGAAAACGAAGTCTATGCTAATATTGTCTTGAATACGCGTTTGCCGCAGACACTTACTGCAATAGCTTGTGGTGCTGGGCTGTCGGTTGCTGGTTTAGAAATGCAGACTGTTTTTCAAAATCCGTTGGCAGGGCCGTCTGTTTTGGGTGTCAGTAGTGCTGCCAGTTTGGGAGTTGCCTTTGTCGTCTTGTTGAGTGGAGTTATAGGAAGTAGCGTCCTGTCGCGTTTCGGGGTCGTCGGTAATGCGGCTCTGACGCTTGCGGCTATTGCAGGCGCTCTTTTAGCCATGACACTTATTGTTTGGCTCTCTCAAAGAGTAAAAGGACGAGCAACGCTACTCATTGTTGGTGTACTCATCGGATACATAGCAAGTGCCATTATTGGCGTTTTAAAGTATTTTTCTAATGAAGAAGATATCCGTGCTTATGTTATTTGGGGATTAGGCTCTTTTTCCCGGGTTACGGGGGGGCAGGTTTATGTGTTTGTAGGTCTCATGACTTTATTTTGTCCTCTTTCAATGCTTTTGGCAAAACCGCTTAATACATTGTTATTAGGTGAAAGATATGCTGCAAACTTAGGTATAAATATTCGTAGGACACGTATGCTGATTATTGGTTCCGCAGGAATCCTAACGGCAATTACAACGGCCTATTGTGGCCCCATCATGTTTCTCGGTTTAGCCGTTCCGCATATTTGCCGGGGACTCTTTGCCACCGCCGATCACCGGGTGTTACTTCCCTCCACGCTTTTTACTGGGGCAGCATTAGCTCTTGTATGTAATCTCATTGCAAGACTTCCAGGCATGGAGGGCGCCTTGCCGATTAATTCTGTAACAGCACTGATTGGGGCGCCTGTTGCTCTTACTATTTTACTTCATAGAAAATGAAAAAGAAATATACTGATATTTTTTTTGACTTGGATAATACGTTATACGATACCTCGCGGTTGGCAACGGGGAGTGCAGCCGGTTCATGTACAGATGTGTGTGTGCCGGGAGCGGAGTTGGTGGTTACATATTTAAAACAACACGGATATCGTTTGCATGTATGTACTAATGGTCAAAAAATAGAACAGGGAGCAAAACTCAGAGAAACTGGATTGGCAGAGCATTTCAAGACACTAATCACAAGTGAGGTAATAGGTGTAGAAAAACCAGATTGCCATTTCTTTGTTGAAGCTCTCAAGATGGTTGATTCACATGCTGCTGAGACGCTTGTCATTGGTGACAATTTTGATACCGATATGCTTGGTGCCATACGTGCCGGTATTGATTGCATGCTTTTCAACCGTTGGCAACATGATTTTGTTCCTCCTGAACCTGTTACCTATGTTATTCAAGAATTAACCGATGTAATAAGACTTTTATGAAACGAATAATTTTAATTACAGGAGGCCAGCGCTCCGGTAAAAGTAGCTATGCTGAGCAGTTGGCCATGTCTTTGTCTGATAATCCCATTTATATGGCAACAGCACATGTGTGGGATGAGGAGTTTGCCGAGCGTGTACGCAAACATAAAAATAGAAGAGGTCCGGAATGGACAAATATAGAAGAAGAATTTTATCTCAGTTCGCATAACGTGAATGGCTGTGTGGTGCTGATAGACTGTTGTACATTGTGGGCAACGAATTTCTTCAGCAAATATAGGTTGAAAGATGACACAGAAACCGTTCCTGATGTCAACCTTGTACTGGAAGAAATGTGTAAAGAGTTCGATAAGTTTACGGCTCAAGAGGCAACTTTCATTTTTGTAACTAACGAAATAGGCCTTGGAGGAACGAGTCCTAATGCATTGCAGCGGTGTTTTACCGATTTGTTGGGATGGTTCAATCAATATGTTGCAAGCCGGGCAAACGAAGTGTATTTTATGGTTAGCGGTCAACCCATAGTGATTAAGCAAAGTGACTTACAAAAACATTCGGAATAATGATACAACCCATTGATAAAACATTAATGCCAAGTATTCAGGATAAACTTGACAACCTGAACAAACCCAAAGGTTCGCTCGGACGTTTGGAAAGTCTGGCTATGCAGATTTCTCTGATACAACATACAGTTCATCCTCATCTTGAGCATCCTTGTCACATACTTTTTGGAAGCGACCATGGGATTGAACGTGAAGGAGTATCCGCTTCGCCGCGTGAAGTCACTTGGCAGCAGATGATAAATTACGGCCGGGGAGGTGGTGGCGTGAATGTGCTTTGCCGTCAGCATGGTTTTAGTTTGCGCATTGTGGATGTCGGTGTTGACTATGTCCTGGATAGTTCTACTTATGCCCATATTATTTCGCGAAAAATAGGATATGGTACTCGTAATTTCCGATATGAAGCGGCTATGAGCCGTGAAGAATGGAAGAAAGCTTTGTCTGTTGGGGCGGAACAGGTGGAAGCTTGCTTCCATGAAGGTTGTAATGTGTTAAGCCTTGGTGAAATGGCGATAGGTAATACCTCTCCATCGAGCATTTTAATGCACTTGTTTACGACTATCCCTCTGGAACGGTGCGTTGGAGCCGGTAGCGGGCTGAACGAAGATGGAGTACGCCACAAGTTGCGAATACTTCAGGAGTCATTGGTCCGATATGACACGATAAAACGTGAGCAAGATGAAGAATATACAGATGTAACTGATACGATTCGTCATTTTGCGGGATACGAAATGGCAGCAGCTATCGGTGCCATGTTGAGAGCTGCAGAATTGAAAATGGTAATACTTGTAGACGGATTCATCATGACAGCGTGCATGTTGGCGGCTTCGAAAATGGATTCTGCTATTATGGATTATGCTGTTTTTGGTCATTGTGGCGACGAGGGCGGTCACAAACTCATGCTTGAAGCTATGGGTGCGCAACCGTTGCTTCATCTCGGATTAAGACTAGGCGAGGGTACCGGAGCTATTTGTGCTTACCCTATAGTTGTGTCTGCCGTGAATTTGTTGAATGAAATGGATAACTTCAGCCATGCAAAGATTACAAAATACTTCTAAACGGGTGCTCGCTGCGTTGATGTTTTTCACGCGGATTCCGTTCTGGCGTATAGCGGAAGTGGAAAAAAAACATTATGAAGGTTTGGTGCCTTTATGGCCTTTGGCCGGGTGGTTTACCGGAGGCATCATGTGTTTGGTTACATGGCTCGCAATGCATGCAGGTTTGTCGATAAATGTGTCTGTCATACTTGCAATATTGTCCCGACTTTTACTTACTGGAGCTCTTCACGAAGATGGTTTTGCCGACTTTTGTGATGGCTTTGGTGGAGGCGCCACAAAGGAGTCGATTCTTACCATCATGAAGGATTCTCATATTGGTTCCTATGGAGTCATAGGGCTGATGCTTTACTATCTACTCTTTTGGAATTGTCTTACGGTGTTTCTTGGGCAAGGTTGGTCGCCTTTGATGTTGATT
>CAMZHB010000121.1 GCA_947306605.1 uncultured Prevotellaceae bacterium
TGTGCTGGACTGACCGGCCTGGGCCACGATGTCGGCCTCCTTCTGGTGCAACTTGGCGTTGAGCACCTGGCACGGTATCTTGCGGATGTCGAGCATACGCTTGAGCAATTCAGAAATCTCGACCGAGGTGGTACCCACGAGCACCGGACGACCCTGTTCGCGCATTTTCACAATCTCGTCGATGACGGCATTGTACTTCTCGCGCTTCGTCTTATAGACACGGTCGTTCATATCCTTGCGGATGACGGGACGGTTGGTAGGAATCTCGACAACATCCAGTTTGTAGATGTCCCAGAATTCACCGGCCTCAGTGATGGCCGTACCGGTCATACCGGCCAGCTTGTGGTACATGCGGAAATAGTTCTGGAGCGTAATGGTGGCGAAGGTCTGGGTGGCAGCCTCCACCTTCACGTGCTCCTTGGCTTCCACGGCCTGGTGCAGCCCGTCACTCCATCGGCGGCCTTCCATGATACGGCCGGTCTGCTCGTCCACAATCTTAACTTCACCGTCGATGACAACATACTCGTCATCCCTGTTAAACATGGTGTAGGCCTTAAGCAACTGCAGAATAGTGTGCACACGCTCGCTCTTGACGGCATAGTCCTGCAACAAGTCGTCTTTCTTGTTCAGGCGTTCCTCGTCGGAGAGCGTCTTGTCGTTCTCCAACTCGGCAAGTGCGGTGGTAATGTCAGGCAAAACGAACAGCGTGGGATTATCCACCTGCTTGGCAATCCATTCGTTACCTTTATCAGTCAGGTCCACGCTCTTCTGCTTCTCGTCCACAACGAAATAGAGCGGGTCGGTGGCTTCGGGCATACGTTTATTGTTGTTCTCCATGTAGATTTCCTCCGTATGGAGCAAGCCCGTCTTGATACCGGGTTCTGAAAGGTATTTGATGAGAGCCTTGTTTTTAGGCAAGGCTTTATGGCTGCGGAAGAGGGCGAGGAAGCCTTCCTGCTGCTTCTGCTTGTCGTCAGACGAAATGAGCTGGCGGGCGTCAGCAAGATATTGCGTAGCTAACTGCCTTTGAACGCCAACAAGACGCTCTACGAGAGGCTGATATTGTTCGAACTGCTGGTCGTCGCCTTTGGGCACGGGACCAGAGATGATGAGTGGCGTACGGGCATCGTCGATGAGGACGGAGTCCACCTCATCCACGATGGCATAGTTGTGAGCTCGTTGCACGAGGTCCTTCGGGTCTTGCGCCATGTTGTCGCGAAGGTAGTCGAAGCCGAACTCGTTGTTTGTGCCGAAGGTGATGTCGGCGAGGTAAGCCTTGCGGCGTGCCTCGCTGTTGGGCTGATGCTTGTCAATGCAGTCCACGCTCAGACCATGGAACATGTAGAGCGGGCCCATCCACTCCGAGTCACGCTTGGCCAAATAGTCGTTGACCGTCACCACGTGCACGCCGTTGCCGGTCAAAGCATTGAGGAATACTGGCAAAGTAGCCACAAGGGTTTTACCTTCACCCGTTGCCATTTCGGCAATCTTACCTTTGTGAAGCACCACGCCGCCGAATAGCTGCACGTCGTAGTGTACCATGTTCCATTCCGTGTCGTTGCCGCCGGCCACCCAATGATGATAGTAGATGGCCTTGTCGCCGTCGATATCAACGAAATCGTGCGTGGCAGCCAACTCACGGTCGAAGTCGGTGGCCGTAACCTCTACGGTTTCGTTCTCGGCGAAACGGCGGGCCGTGCTCTTCATGATGGAGAAAGCCTCGGGCATCACCTTGTTGAGTTCTTCCTCGAAGCGTTCCAGCACTTCCTTCTCCAATTTGTCTATGCGGTTGAACACGTCCTCGCGGTTTTCAATGGGAAGTGTCTCTATCTTGTCCTTGAGTTTATTGATTTCCTCACGCAAGTCGTCAGCCGAATGTTGTACCTGATGTTGCAGTTCTTTGGTCTTGGCACGCAGGGCATCGTTGTCCAATTGGTCGATAGCCTCGTAAGCCTTTTTAATGGTCTCGACATACGGTTGGATTTCCTTCATGTCGCGCGTCGATTTGTTACCAAACAGTCTGCTTAATACTTTATTTATGTCCATAGTTTTTTTGTCTGAATCGTGAATACTTATATTTATTATGAATTAGTCCGAAAAGCCCGGCAGGGCAGCAGTGGTGCAGGCATTCGGAGCACGTATGCGCATCACCTGTGCCAGTGTCGGTGCGATGCAGTCAGTCATCACGGGAGTATCAACCGACTGAGGATCCTCCACTCCGCAGCCAAAGAATATCAGAGGGAAAGGTACGTACGATTCACGTACCAGACGCTCTTCTTTCGTATTCTCATTATAGAGTTTCCATCCCGGCGCCACCTGAATCATGATGTCACCGGAACATTTCGGGTTATAGCTGTTACGAATACGGCTGATGCCCGGCGTCCAAGCTCCCAGCAACAGACGTTGGGATGTGTACACGTCTTTCACGCCGTCCGACTGCAACAGTAGTTCCTGGGCGCGGCCCAATACATCTGACAGGGCCAGTTGTTTTGTCTCAAGCAACTTGTGATTGAGATAGATTTCGTTTTCATGGCACGCCTCCACATACTGTCCCTGGCCGTAGAGCGCCATGAGATACATGTTGAGCAGATTAGCCGTGCGGTTAATGTAGAACGTCCCCGTCGGGATACGGTATTTGGCCAAGTCGGCCGATTCCTCGTCGCTGTAGCCTGTCGATGTGAGCACAAAGAGAGCCTTGCCCTGCCCCACCTTCTGCTCCACAATCCGGATAAGTTGTCCGAGGGCATTGTCGAGCCGCACGTAAGTGTCCTGCATCTCCATGGGCGTTTCGCTCACCGGTTTACCGTCGTAGTTGCCGGCATAATAAGTCACCGACACGTAGTCGGTCACATCGTCATTGCCCACACCCGACTGTTCCATGCAGGTTTTGGCAAACTGGGTCACATATTCGTTCACCAGTCCGCTTGTGGTAAAGGCTGCAAAGCGGTGGCTGCCTTTGAACTTATGGCTGAAGGGTTCCTTCATGCCCCCCGAAAGGAAATAGCTGAAGTTGCCGCTCAGTGTACTGAACGGTTTCCAAGTGTAATTGTCAATGTTTTCGGCCAGCGATGTCTGATTGGCCACTCTGGCCCACGACGGAAAAGCGCCGTAATAACTCGTGCCGCACCATTTGCCCGTCAGCGTGTTAATCCAGAACGCACCGTCGGCAGCATGGCCCGCGCCCAGCACGGCGGCATCGCGGAAGGGAGCGATGGCATAAACCATAGCCTTGCCGTCCGTCGCAGCTTTCAGTTCGTCGCTTACGGTCGATACCGTCAGGAAGCGTGGCGACGACTTGTCGCCCGTCAGTTGTCCTTCACACGCCGGGTCGTCCACACAGAACACGGGACGCAGCGTGGCGCGGTCCAGCCACGTGTCGTTCACCACACCGTGTTCATAAGGCACCGTGCCCGTGGCCACCGTGGCCACACAGGACGCACGGCTCAGCCGGCTCTGGGGATATTCCGCCCGCGTATAGACACGGCCGTCCTTGAGCAAGCGCTTGAAACCGTCCTCACCATAGACCGGAAGGAAGGCTTTCATATAGTCCGCACGCAGGTGGTCCACCGTGATGTTCACCACCACGCGGGGGACGGGGCGCGCATTTTGGGCTTCCGCACCGGCAAAGGCCAGCACGGCAAGCAACGAAGGTAACAGGTATTCTATTCTTTTCATTTACCGATTGATGTCTTTTCAGTCGGGTGCCATGTGCGGGGCAACCGCACGTTGGCCAGACTTCTTAATAGCAAACACAATGCCAAAACCACCGTGGTGACACTGATTTCTTGCGGCAGCCACACCACGGACACCAGAAACAGCAGCAGCCACACGGCAGCCACGCGGTGATACCATGCCGTCCGGCGGCGGCATTCCGTACGGAGCGTCGGCCACAGGAACACGAGCGGCAGGGGGTTCAGCAGCAGCACCAGCCAGTTGCTGTCGAGGGTGGGATGTTCCGAACCGAAGAACAGGAGCGTCACGATGCAGCCCGCCAAGCCTTGCGCGGCGAGCAGCAGACAATCGTAGCCCCAGGCCAGCCGTCGGCGGCAGCGGTCCCACTCGTTCACACACAGCGTCACAGCCAGCAATATCAGGGCACAGGCCAAAGGCGACAGGGGAAAACCTTCTTTCAAAGGCACCTCCCGAAGCGGCACCAGCATTTCGCTGCGTGCCACCAGCGGACGACTCCCTCCCGAACTGTCGACCACCGTGGCTTGCAACAGGTCCTCTTGAAGTATTTCAGGGGCGAACTGCTGCACTTCGCGTGGAGCCACGCGGTCGGCCTCGGCGCCGAGCAACAGGTTCTGTCCGAACACGGACCAGTGGTAGGGCGCACTGCAGCGGTTGACGATGTTGCGCAGCGACTGTCGCTTTACCTCATTATGATAGGTCAGCTGGCCGCCGGCCGTGCGCGCAATCATGTCGCGCACCCGGGTGGCGCAGTTGTCGTGGAAGATGTTGTAGCGGTATGTGCGGTTCTCTGGCCGGCAGTTTTCCACCAGGGCATAAAAAAGTTCCCGGGCCTCGGCTTGCGACAAGTTCAGGAAGTCGGCCCGCACCGACGAACCGCGGTCCTCGTACTCCCTCAGAAACAGTTGCAACGGAGCGCAGGCCACCATATAGTCGGTTTTGCCGCGCACAAAGCGCCACACGAAGTTCGGCTCGCTGTAGTTGAACACGCCGTAATTGAACACATAAGCGTTCCCCAGCGTCAGGTCACGCACCAGCAACGCCGTGTGGCCATAGTACTCATATATCTCCTGACCCGGAGAGCACGTCAGCAGCGCCACCTCCACACTGTCGCCAGCAACCCGCTCACGCTGAGCCGCCAAGGGCGACGATGTCAGCACGCAAACCAGTGCTCCGAGTACATATCGTACGAACCGTTCCATATTAAGGGACAAAGATACGGAAATAAATTGAGAATTGAGAATTTTGCAAAGCAAAAATCGAAATAGCGAGTTTCGTCGTCCAACGTCAGCCGCAGGCTGGTGGGACAACAGGCGAAACGAGTCAATTGGACAAAGCAAAAATCGAAATAGCGAGTTTCGTCGTCCAACGTCAGCCGCAGGCTGGTGGGACATTGGGCAACCGAAACGCCGCTTCAAACTTTTGAGACGCCGTTTCTGCGCCCCGAGACGCCGCTTTTGAACACAGATATCCGGCCTCTTTCCCCGAAATGTCAAAAAAGCGGGCGTTTTCGCTCATCTGTGAGAGACGGGAACCATGGGAAGAATGAAGGTTCCTCTCCATTTTTCATCATCCATTCATCACTATTCATTGAAAAAGTCTATCTTTGCAGACAAATCAGAGCTATCTTATATGAAAACAAGACTTCTCTTCATCTGCTTGGGCAATATATGCCGTTCGCCGGCGGCGCAGGGTATCATGCAGCACCTGGTGGACAGCCGGGGACTGACAAACCGTTTTGTCATTGACTCGGCAGGCATCGGCAGTTGGCACATAGGCGACTTGCCCGACCGCCGTATGCGCGACCACGGCCGCCGCCACGGATACACGTTCGGGCACCGCGCCCGGCAGTTCCACGCCTCGGCCGACTTCGACCGTTTCGACTGGATTCTGACCATGGACGACGCCAATTACGAGGAGATCACGTGTCAGGCTCTGACCGATGGGGAACGGGCGAAGGTGGTGCC
>CAMZHB010000122.1 GCA_947306605.1 uncultured Prevotellaceae bacterium
GAAGCGGCGTCTCTAAAGAAAATCCGCCGCCACGGGAAGTCCCATAGCGGCGGATTGGTATGAAAGCGCTGGGTTGGGTTACTTGAGTGTCTTCACCCAGTCTTCCAGTTGTTTCCTGGTGGCTCCGTTGAGCAGCCGGCCTTCCTTCCACGTCAGTTCGGGATAGGTGCGCCTGAGGTCTTCGCACGATTTCTTGATGGTACTGCCCCCGGAGGTGGCGAAGGGGATGAGGGTTTTGCCCTTGAAATCATACGACTCTATGAAGGTGTTGACGATGGTGGGAGCGGTGTACCACCAGATGGGGAAGCCGACATAAACAACGTCGTACCGGTCCATGCCCTCCACGGTGGTGCCGATTTCGGGACGTGACGTGGAGTCGGCCATTTCGACGGAACTGCGTGAAGCCTTGTCGGTCCAGTCGAGGTCGGCGGCCGTGTACGCCTGCTTCGGGGCAATTTCATAGAGGTCGGCACCGGCCACTTCGGCCAGTTGCTTGGCCACCTGGCGTGTCGTGCCGGTGCAAGAGAAATAAGCCACTAACGTTTTCATCTGTTTTGGTTTTTGTTGGTTTGACTTTTGCGCGCATGCCGTCAGCCCGAGGGCCACAAATACGGCAGCAATGAACATTGAAATTTGTCTCATCGGTTTTATGTTTTGGGGTTATTGGTTTTCTCGGGAACGGGTTCGCAATACCAGCGCGAGATGCGGAGCATGACGCCCACCTCCATCATGGTCTTGATGAAGTAGTACTCGTTGCGCTTGCGCACCAGGCGGCCGGTAATGCCGGCAAAGGGCCCGTGGACCACACGCACTTCCTTGCCCACCTTGGCCTCGGCTTCAGCCAACGAAATGAACTGGGAGCCCTCGTAATCCGGGTCACAGAGCAACCGGAACTCGCGCATTTCGGCGTCGGGAATCTCATAGTAATCCTTCGAATCGAGTTTACGGAACACGTGAACCGGTATTCTGCACGTTGCCAGCGCAGCATTGAACGCTTCAAGGTCGTCGGGTTTCGGCAGGAACACCAGATTATGAACGGCAGGGACCAGATGGCGCGCCACACTGGCGCCGTTGCGTCCCTTCGTGGTGAAGGTCATGGGAATGAAATAGCTGTAGCCGTGCTCCTCGAGGAACTTCGCCAACGAGAGTTCCTGGCAGTTGAACGTGCGCAGGGCATACCAGCTTGTCGTTTCCATAAGAAAAAGCTATGCCTGGTGAACGGTGACTTGCGGGAAGGCGAAGGAAATGCCTTCGGCGTTGAAACGTTCGTAGATTTGGCGGTTAATACCGTAGCGCACATCCCAGTAATCCTCCTTTTTCACCCAGAGGCGCAGGATGATGTTCACACTGTTGTCGCCCAGCTGGTCGAGGGCCACGTAAGGCTTGGGCACAGGCAGCACACGCTTGTCTGAGGCAGCCACGTCAAGCAATGCCTGCTCCACTGCCGCATAGTCCTGTCCGTACTCGACGGACACCTTGTACTCTATGCGCAACGTGGGATGCTTGCTGTAATTGATTACGGTGGCTGTGCTCATGGCGCCGTTGGCCAGATAGACGCGGGTGCCTTCGTAGGTGCGGAGCACGGTGTGGAAGATCTCGATGGCTTCCACGTGGCCCAGGATGTCGTCTTTCTTTATCCAGTCGCCCACACGGTAGGGCTTGAACATCAGGATGAGAATGCCGCCCACCAGGTTCGACAGGTTGTTGCTCATGGCCATGCCGATGGCTACTCCGAAGGCTGCCAGCAGGGCGGCGAACGACGTGGTCTCGACGCCCAGTTTGTTGACGATGGCGATGATGAGCATCAGCATGAGCAAGGCGTTGACCAAACTGTGGAGGAACGATTTCACGCCCGGCTCGACGTTGCGGTTGGAGAGCAACTTCATCAGCAGTTTGTTTATCATGCGGATGACAAAGCGTCCGATGATGAAGATGACCATGGCACCGACCACGCGTCCGCCCATGGTGAGGCTCCAGTTGAACAGCCGCGTGATGAGGGTCGACATCTTGTCGAGCCCTTCGCCCGTGGTGACATCGTTGACAATGGCATGCGCTATGTTGCGCATGCTGTCGATGGGGTTGCCGAGGCTGTCGGGATTGGGCAACGCAGCCAACAAAAAGTGAATGAGATTGAACATCTTGTTTCCGAATTTATCTGCAAAATTACAAATAATGCCGGGAGCGACAGCGTTTAGAGCGTCAGAAATACGCAAAAACTGAAATTTTGTCACGCAATCCGGAAGTTTTGTCACCCGTAACGCCCCTGGAAGCCGTTGGCACGCCCCTTGCCTTTATAAGGTCGGACGGCTGCCCTGCAAGAGGCGACCGGACTGAACGGAAAATGTATAACAAAACTAAACAATAGGAGGACTGAATTATGTTACCTGTAAGACATTCACAAAATTGGTTACCTGATTTGTTCAACGACTTTTTCAGCAACGACTGGACTATGCCGGCCAAGGCCACGGCCCCTGCCATGAACATCATGGAGAGCGAAAAAGCCTACACTGTGGAACTCGCCGCTCCGGGCATGACGAAAGAAGACTTCAACATCTGTCTGGATGAGGACAACAACCTGGTCATCACCATGGAAAAGAAACAAGAAACGCCGGAAAAGAAAGCTGCCGAGGAAAAGAAGGCCGATGTGCGCTACTGGCGCCACGAATTCTGCTACTCGAAGTTCCAACAGGCCATCAGCCTGCCCGACAACGTGCGCAAGGACCAGATTGCCGCCCAAATGGCCAACGGCGTGCTCACCGTCACCCTGCCGAAGGTTACGGAAGAAGAGAAAGCCAAACTGAGACAAATGATTACCATCGATTAAGACGGTTTTTTCACACACAAGCTGACTGTAGCCGCCCCGACCGGGCGGCTACAGTTATTTTTGTACCGTGCCGGAACCGGAACGACACATCCCGTTCAAGAGAAAATGCCGTTGACTTTGCAGAAGCGGGACTTCGAAAATCAGAAACGCCTTCTCAAAATTTTGAAGTCCGGCCTTGGCGCGCAGAAGTCCCGCCCGTGTCCCGGCGGCGGCGTTTCACCGTCAAAAGGGCTTATTTATGCAAGTTTTCTTCAGAAAAGAGGCAAGAGTAAGAAAAATTACTTACTTTTGTATGGAATTACCGGCCCACAAGTCGGCCGGACAGGTGTGTACCACCACGTAGAGCTTATAGAATGGACTTCCAGCGACAAGACCGCAAAAACTTTTCCGATATCTTTCTGTTTTTCCAGAGAGAGGACGTCCGCTACATCCTCCGCCACTGGTATTGGTTGGCCCTGGGTGCCCTCGTGGGATGGTTTGTCGTCTGGTTCGTGTTCAAGACAAAACAACCCGAATACCAGCAGTCGGCCACCCTGCTCTCACGTGTCGACGCCTCCACCGGCATCACCATCACCGGTTCAGCGGGCAGCGACGCCCTCGATGCCTTACAGAACTATAACGCAGAGAAAGGCATTGGCAACCTGCTCGACAACCAGATGATAATCCAGTCGCGCCGGCTCATCACCCGGGTCGTGGACAGCCTGGACCTGCAGACGGCCTACCGCATCCGCACGGGCCTGCGGCCGCAGATGTTGTGGGAATACAGACCCTTCACCGTAAAATTCCGCGACGGACTGGACCAGCCCCTCACCTTCGATGCCGAAGTGACGAAAAACGGCAAGGTGGAAATCTATAACTTCGAAATCGACGGCAAACAGCAAGAAGTGCAACCGCTTGTGGACATGGACAAGCCCTTCTTTACACCCTACGGTGAAGTCACCATTTTCCATGCCGACAACGACCCGAAGTTCATCGGGCAACGCATCCACGTGGAGCGGATGACAAAGGAACAGGCCGTGATGCACTACTTCCGCCACACCAAGGCCAAAATCCTGGAAGACAAAGCCGACCTGCTGCATGTAACCGTCACCGACGACAATCCCTACCGCGCTGCCGACATACGCGACGTGCTCATCCACGTGTTCCGCGCCGACATACTTGACTTCAAGAACACACAGGCCAACCAGATGTCGCGTTTCGTGAACGAACGCCTCGACACACTGGGCAGCAAGTTGCGCGTCATCCAACTGGCCATCGCCGAGTTCCGCAAGAACAACCAGGTCATGGCCTACGAAGACAATATGCGCCACTACCTGAGCCAAAGCACGGCAGCCGACCAACGGCGCCATGAGTTGGAGACGAAACTGGCCATCGTCAACAACCTGAAATCATATTTGAAAAACAATATGGAAAACACCAACGCCCTGCTGCCCATGCACGACGGCATGGACCAAAGCATGATGCTCTCCATCAACGCCTACAACACCCTGATGACCGAGTACCTGCGGCTCTACACGCCCGAAGCCGGCGCTTCATCTATTCTGCAAACCATGGAAAAGGGACTGGAAGCACGGCGTAAGACCATAGAGATGTCGGTGAACAATCTGGTGGCCACATTGCAGACCCAGATAGCCTCGGTAAAAGAAGAGTACGAGCGTCTGCGCCGCCTCATGGAAGTGCAGCCCGAGGGTACGGCACGCTTCGTGGACCTGCAACGCCAGCAACGCGTACTGGACGACCTGTACATGTATCAGCTCAATGTGCGTGAAGAAGTGAACATGCAATTGGCCATCAGCGTGCAAAACATGCGTGTGGTCGAAACCACCCAGCCCCAGAACAGCGCGCCCATCGGCCCCAAGAAACGTTGGTACACACTCGCCCTGTTGCTCGGACTGGGCATCCCCGCCCTGATACTCTACTACCTGTCACGTGCCGACTGGGTGCTTCACAGCCGTCAAGAGGTGGAGCGTCTGTCGCGGCTGCCCATTCTCGGTGAAATACCGCAACGCAGCGAGAGCCACCAGGAAAAGCTGCTCATCGGTTCCGACGGAGCCGACGGCCTGGTGCTTGACGCCTTCCGCATGTTGCGACAGAATCTTGAATTTGTTCGTGGCCACGGTCATGTGATGCTCATCACCTCCTCTACTCCCGGTCAGGGCAAATCGTTCATTTCGCGCAATCTTGCCGCCACCTGTGCTCTCACTGGCAAACGCGTGCTCCTCATTGACGCCGATATCCGCAAGCTTACCCAAAGCCATCTGGCCATTGGCACGAAAGAAAGCACCGGTCTGACGAACTACCTGCAGGGCGGCATCACCGATCCCGAGGAAATCATCATGACTAACGGGCTTGCCAACGGCGTGGACTTCATTCCCGGAGGCGCCGTGCCGCCCAACCCCGCCGAACTGCTCATGCGCCCCGCCCTAACAGAACTCATCAACTATCTGCGGCCACGCTACGAGTACATCTTCATCGACACCACGCCGGCCTTCGCCGTGGCCGACGCCCAGACGCTGGCCCACCAGAGCGACCTGACGCTTTATGTCGTCCGCATCGGAGTGGAAAACCGCATGCTGTTGCCCAATCTGGACCGCATTGCCGCCGAAGGCAAATTCCCCCGCATGAATTACGTCATCAACGGTGTGAAAACCGACTATTCCGCTTATGACGAAAACGCCAGACCCGCATCGGCCACAAACGAATTCATTCAAAAATTGCGCCGCCGGTTCGAACGATTGCGTAACTGACCTGAACTGGACCGCACCTCATCTGTCCCGTCCCCCACATTACGGCCAAGCATAACG
>CAMZHB010000123.1 GCA_947306605.1 uncultured Prevotellaceae bacterium
CGTCACCGTCGCACTGGCGTTCGACTGCGACCGCCAGGTGTACGCCTGCCCCGGACGCTACGGCGACGAACACTCCGAAGGATGCAACCGGCTCATACGACAACAGAAAGCCAACATCTTCACCGGCACCGAAAACATGCTCGACGACCTCAAGTGGCTCTCCGACACCCGGCGCGACACCCTGAACCGCAGCGGCGTGCAAACAGAAATGTTCCCCGACCTGACCGACGGGGAACGCGCCGCCGTGACAGCCCTGCAGGGCACCGAAGGCATGCAGGTGAACGAACTGGCCATGAGACTCCAACTGCCCGTGCAGCAACTGTCGGGACTGCTCTTCGAACTGGAAATGAAAGGCTACGTGGCCCCCGCCGCCGGAGGCGTTTACCGGCTGAGAAGATAAAACGCCACACCACGGCAGCGGCTCCACAAAAATAGAAGCGGCGTCTCAGAATTCTGAGACGCCGCTTCGTGGCGACAAGGTCCCGTCTTTATCATCCGAAGTCACCCCGAAAAGAGGTTTTTGAGGGCAGAAAGTCGGTTTTTTGCCAACCGCACTGCACAAAAAACCGGTTTTATGTGCAAAAAAAAGCATTTTCTTCCCATTTCGTTTGGTCGGTATATTTTTAAGTCTTAATTTTGCAGCCTGAAATAACGAAAACTAATTTTTAAACATTACAACTATGTCAGAAATTGAAAGCAAAGTAAAAGCAATCATCGTTGACAAACTCGGTGTAGAAGAAAGTGAAGTAAACAATGAAGCCAGCTTCGCCAATGACCTGGGCGCAGATTCTCTGGACACTGTAGAACTCATCATGGAGTTTGAGAAAGCTTTTGGCATCTCTATTCCCGACGATCAGGCTGAGAAAATCTCTACCGTAGGACAGGCCATCGAATACATCGAAGCCAACGTAAAATAATCTCCACCAGCGAGAAAGTCTTAGAATTTGACTTTGACGTTAAACTTGAGCGGACATCTAACCATTGAACCGTCAAAGTTGAGGTCAAAGTCAAATTTTTTATTCAGAACATTCCTATAAAACGCTATAATGGAACTTAAAAGAGTAGTCGTTACAGGTATCGGAGCCCTCTCGCCCCTGGGCAACACCGCCCCTGAGACGTGGGAAAACATCAAAGCCGGCAAGAGCGGCGCCGCTCCCATCACCCATTTCGACACAACCAATTTCAAGACCAAATTTGCCTGTGAGGTGAAAAACTTCAACGGCCGCGACCATATCGACCGCAAGGCCGTCAACAAGATGGACCTCTACACGCAATACGCCGTGGTCGCCTCGCAGGAAGCCGTCAAAGACTGTGGCATTGACCTCGAGACCGCCGACAAAAACCGTATCGGCGTCATCTTCGGCGTAGGCATCGGCGGCATCCACACCTTCGAAGACGAAGTGAGCTACTGCGCCCTGCACGGCGAAAACGGCCCCACCTACAGTCCCTTCTTCATCCCGAAGATGATCAGCGACATCGCTGCCGGACACATCTCGATGATGTACGGTTTCCACGGCCCGAACTTCGCCACCACCTCAGCCTGTGCCTCCTCGACACACGCCCTGGCCACGGCCCTCGACATCATCCGTCTGGGCAAGGCCGACATGATTCTGGCCGGCGGAGCAGAAGCAGCCGTATGGGGCACCGGTGTGGGCGGATTCAACGCCATGCACGCCATCTCCACCCGTAACGACAGTCCCGAAACGGCCAGCCGCCCCTTCAGCGCCAGCCGCGACGGTTTCGTAATGGGCGAAGGCGCCGCTTGCCTCATCTTTGAGGAACTGGAGCACGCCAAGGCACGCGGTGCCAAGATTTACGGCGAAGTGGCAGGCAGCGGCATGTCGGCCGACGCTTACCACATCACCGCTTCCCACCCTGAAGGCCTCGGCGCCATCATCGTGATGAAGGAAGCCCTGCGCGACGCCGGCATGAAACCCGAAGACATCGACTACATCAATGTACACGGAACTTCGACCCCCGTGGGCGACGTCTCCGAGGTAAAAGCCGTCCAGGAAGTCTTCGGCGAACACGCCTATAAGCTCAACATCAGCTCCACCAAGTCCATGACGGGACACCTCCTCGGAGCCGCAGGTGCCATGGAAGCCTTCTCCAGCCTTATGGCCGTAAAGGAAGACATCGTGCCCCCCACCATCAACCACGAGGAAGGCGACGAAGACCCCAACATCGACTACAAGCTGAATTTCACCTTCAACAAGGCACAGAAGCGTACCGTACGCGCCGCCCTGAGCAACACGTTCGGATTCGGCGGACACAACGCCTGCGTCATTGTCAAGAAGTACGAAGAATAAAAACAATTATACACATTCATCCACAGAGATGAACTTGTACAAGACAATCACAGAGTTCCTCTTTCCGCAACGGAAGGAGGAACTTTACATTTCACTCCACAAGATGCTCGGTTTCCGGCCCCGCAATCTTGAAATCTACCGACAGGCCATGCGCCACAAGTCTGTCAACCGCAAAGACGACGACAACGCCCCAGCTCCCAAACACGTCGAGGACAACGAGCGCCTCGAATTCTTGGGCGACGCCATCCTCGAAGCCGTGGTAAGCAACTACCTCTTCCGCAAATATCCCACACAGCCCGAAGGATTCCTTACCACCAGCCGCAGCAAAATGGTGCGCCGCAGCACCCTCGGGCAACTTGCCACAAAAATCGGACTGGAAAATCTCGTCAAAGTCAACGTCCTCACCGAAGCCCACAACAGCTACATCGGAGGCAATGCCTTCGAAGCGCTCGTCGGCGCCATCTACCTGGACCGCGGCTACCGCTACTGCCAGCGTTTCTTTGTCAGCCTTATCGAGCGCGGATACATCAATACGGAACAAGTGGTGCACAAGGAGCAAAACTTCAAAAGCCTCATTCTCGAATGGAGTCAGAAATATAAAGTGCAGGTCCGCTTCACCACACGCGAACTCATGCCCGCCAGCCTGGCCAAGAAGCCACCGTTCTTCAGCAACGTCTATGCCGAAGACACACGTATCGGGCGCGGACGCGGCTATTCAAAAAAGGAAAGCCACCAGAAAGCCGCACAACGGGCTTACCAAGCCCTGCGCGAGCATCCTCACCTCAAACAACACATTATCCAAACCCGACTGCTACGCCAGGTTGTGGCAGACATGGTAAACGAACCTTAACTTCAGACAAAACAGAAGCGGCGCCCGCAAAACGAAGCGCCGCTTCTATTAGTATCGCTACCCACATAGATGCCATGATTGCCTTGAACTGTGAGTGTGCCTTTGCCGGCTATAATGACATTGTTTTTTATAAAGACCTCTCTGGCCCTCCGAACCGTTTTCCACTAGACGAAACCTTCAATACGACGCTTCCGCCTCAATGCCGAGAGCGCGGATACGCTCCACTATGCCGTCCAGCTCATCAGGCGTAGCCTTGCGGAGCGTCTGCAACGGCGTCTCGCGGGCAATCGTATAAATCATCACCCGCTCCGGCTTGATCGTCCGCAACGCCTCCAGCCACGGAGTCACATACTCGTCACCTACGTTCGACACGTCCACACCGTCCACCGTCCCGTGCATGAACATCGTCTGCACCATGGCGTGACCTCCGAAACGCGCCATCAGCGCTATCTGACGCTCCACAGAATAAGCCACGTTCGGACGGTTCACCCTCCGCACATAAGCTTCGCTCACCGTATCAAGCTTCACAATGTTGTCGTCCACCAGCATCAGGGCCTCACGCACGTCGTCACGGTCAATATGCGTCGCGTTCGTCAGCACAGCCACTTTCGCACGCGGGAAATAACGGTCGCGCAAACCAACCGTGTCCTTCACAATGGCAAGGAACTCCGGATGACCCGTCGGCTCACCGTTGCCGGCAAACGTCAGCACGTCGGGAGCGTCGCCCTCCGCCTGCATCCTCTGCAAACACCGCTCCAAAGCCACACGCACCGACTCACGCGAAGGCAACTTCGAACGCGTGCGACGCTCCGCATTCAAGCCGCATTCACAGTAAACACAGTCGAACGAACACACCTTGCCGTCAGCAGGCATCAGATTAATGCCCAGAGACACACCCAGACGACGGCTCCTCACAGGACCAAACACAGGCGACGGATAAAGAACTGTTGACATACCAAAAACTTTTGCACCCTGCAAAGATACGCATTTTCCGACAAACGCCGCACACACCGCTCAAAAGAAACAACGCAACTGCACACCCACGTCACACTTGCCACCGTGGGCCACACGACGGTCACCCGACGAAATCACATCACGGTCAGTATAGCGCACACCGCCCAACCGGGCCGACACCTCCACACCGCCCCATCGACGACAAAGCGTCATATTCGCCGCCACACCATGACCGTATAGCTGTTCCTGAGTGAGACGGTAAAGCAAAGCAGGCTGGTAACTGCTCAGACGACTCTGATAACCCGCGGTGTGGAACCAGGCCGCCCAAGCGCGCAAGGTACATCCTAAAAGCTTGGTCTCAGCGCGCTGGGACAGTTGGCGGCCCCACTGCGTGTCGCCCATCGCAGGTTGCCAATAGCTGCCGTCGAGTTGTGTGGTCAGGCGCACGGCTCCCACGGCATACGCCATCTGGAGGCGCAGGGTGTGACGGTAACGGTGGCGCATGCGATCAAGGGCGGCGACTGTTTCCTGACGGGCGTTCATGCGGTAACGCAGGAGGAGTTGTGCGGTCTGCGAAACATCACAGGCGGCCTGCACAAAGACCCGGTAGCCGCCGGCTCCGGCCTTGGCGCGGTAGGACTCACCGGGGAAGCGGAACAGGTCAACACCGGCTGTCAGTTTGGTGCGCCGGGTCACATAGTGGTCCACACCGGCCTGCAGACCATGCTCGTTCTGCACGCGGCCGCTGGCCCTGTAAGCCTGTGCCAGGGGAGTGACGTAGCGGCGACCGTAGTAACGGTGTTGCAGGAAGAGACGCGTGGCACCGGCGGGCCGCCAACGCAGGTTGTGGAGCGACGCCAAGGCCCCGCCATCGGTCACAGCCACCTCGCCATCGAGCGTCAGGCGGCGGTGGTCGTAGCTGTAGTGCGCCCCGAAAGCGGCGAAGTCGCACCCCTGCATGTTATATCGTTGGTAAGCCTGCGTGCCACGCCGGAAGGGACGGTCGTAGTGCGTTGTCACGGCCGACACGCCGGCACGCCACCACCGCCATTGCCCGTCAAGGGAGAGGCCCGCCGTGAAGCTGGTGAGGTTGTTCTTGCGCTCACGCTCCAGAGGCAGACGGTGGTAACCCGTGGTGAGCTGCGACGTGACGCAGCCGTCGTCAAGAATGGCGTCGTGGCAACGCACCGAAGCGAAGACCGTGGTTTCCCAACGGCCGAAGCCCAGTTGTACCCCGGCGCCGCGCAGGTAGTTCACCTCGTCGGCCGAGGCGTGGGGGAAGAAGCCCTGACGGCGGCTGCGGCGACTGGTGACGAGCGACTGGGCGTTATTGTAGTAGCTGCTGCCAGCCGTGAGACCCTGCCCCACGTGGACACGGTAATCTCCCAGGGCCACGGCGCGCAGGGTACCCTCGCCGGTATAGTTCACGTAAAAGGAGCCAGCCGTGAGACCCTGCCCCACGTGGACACGGTAATCTCCCAGGGCCACGGCG
>CAMZHB010000124.1 GCA_947306605.1 uncultured Prevotellaceae bacterium
ATGAGTCCGTCGGCCAGCATCTGGTCCACACGATTGTCGATGCGTTGGTAAAGGTCTTCACGGCTACGGTAAAGACCTATTTTTACAATGTTGAACGGCCGTTTCTCCTTATGTCCCAGCAGTGAGGAGTAGGGTTGCCCGGTTTGAAGGCATATTTCGAGGGCGTGGAGCACACGTCGCGGATTGTTCGTGTCGATGCGGGCATACCAGACCGGGTCTAGTTGGCGGAGCTCTTCCAGAAGCACTTCAAGTCCTTCTGTTTCGAACCGTTGCCTAAGGTGCTGGCGCAGGACGGGATCAGCGGACGGGAGATCGTCAATGCCATGACAAAGGGCATCAATGTATAGCATGCTGCCCCCGCAGAGGAGCAGATGGTCGTGACGTGTGAATTCATCGTTCACAACGGCCATGGCGTCGGCTTCGTAGCGGGCGGCACTGTAGTCATCATCAAGGTTACGGGTTCCAATGAAATAATGATGCACCCGGGCGAGTTCTTCGGCCGTGGGAGCCGCGGTGCCGATGGGTATGTCGCGATAGATTTGGCGGGAATCGGCACTGATGACGGGGCTGTGTAAAAGTTCAGCGAGCGAAAGACTGAGACAGGTCTTGCCTACGCCGGTGGGGCCAAGTAGTGCGAAGAGCGTTTTCATAAGTCTTTCGCCCGCTGAATGGTGTGTGGGGAAAGGGTATTCCCGCCGGAAATTAGTATTCTTGTATCTCGAAACCTTCGAGGTCGAGTTCGTCGTCGTTGAAACCGTCGCTGCCGAAGTATTCGTCTCCTTCTTCATCGTCGTTAACGGTGATTTGGCCTTTGGTGGCATCGGAAGGCTCTGTTATCGCCACAAGCTGCTTGGGCGCTTTGCCTTCACTGCGGCTGACAATGGGCTTCTTGAGATTCTTTCCGGTGATGATTTCGGTGACTTTCATGTAGAAAACCCGGTCGTTGAAGGGGTCGAACACAAAGACAAGTTTTTGGTCTTCGTCACTGATAAAGTCGCGCAAGGTCGACTTTTCCATGACGTAGATGTCTTTGTCGCCCGGGTCCAGATCCATGTCTTCACGTGTTATCTGGTCTTGCTGTTCCCACCCGTCATCGCAGGTAAAAAAGCTGGTAACCAGTCCGTCGTCGTAATCGCAGGCATCGAGAATGGCCTTGTTGAGGTCGAGGAACGTGGCGTCGGCATCAATGGTTATTTCACGGAGAAAACTTTCGGACTCGTCGCTGATGAAAACAATTTTGAATAACATGGTCGGGTAATCTTATTTGATGATGCCGCGTTTGGCATTTTCTACAAAATTGGTGATGGTTTCAACCTCAGGGCTGTTCGGGAAAAGCTGGCGCACGGTCTTAATGCGCTCCTCAAGGATGAGACTGCGGTCGTAGATGATGCGGTAGGTGTCGTGTATGATGTCAATCTGCTGGGCGGTAAATCCGTTACGGCGCAGTCCGACGAGGTTAAGTCCGCAGTATTGTGCCGGTTCGCGTGCCACCATGACGTAAGGAGGTATGTCCTGACTGGTGCGTGTGCCACCGCCAATCATGATATAGCTGCCGACATGGCAGAACTGGTGGATGAGTACACAGGCAGATATGACAGCGTTGTCGTCAACAGTGACTTCTCCGGCTATTTTGGTGGTGTTTCCGATGATGCACTGGTTTCCGATGCTGG
The DNA here is from genome assembly GCA_947306605.1 of uncultured Prevotellaceae bacterium. Classification (GTDB taxonomy): domain Bacteria; phylum Bacteroidota; class Bacteroidia; order Bacteroidales; family Bacteroidaceae; genus UBA6382. Next base: position 1,671 of record CAMZHB010000124.1, read on the forward strand.
CGTCGTGGGCTATGTGGACACCTTCCATGAGCAGGTTGCCGTTACCGACGGTAGTCTTGCCGCGTGCTGCTGTGCCACGGTTGACGGTGACGTTTTCACGTATGCGGTTGTTGTCACCTATTTCGGCCGTGGTCTCTTCACCGCGGAACTTGAGGTCTTGAGGTATGGCCGAGATGACGGCACCGGGGAAGAACGTGTTGCCGTTGCCGATACGGGCGCCGCTGAGCATGGTGACACTGTTCATAAGAACATTATTGTCGCCGATGGTGACATTCTTGTCAATAAAGCAGAATGGACCAATTTCACAATTCTCGCCTATGCGGGCCTTTGGGTCGATGAAGGCCAGTGGACTGATCTTACTCATAGGATATGACGTTTTTTATTTATTCTTGACGATTTGTGCCGTGAAGGTGGCTTCACTGATGACTTTGTCACCGATAAAGATGTAACCCTTCATGGATGATACGCCGTGACGTACGGGAGCCAACAGTTCCACTCGGAAGATGAGCGTATCGCCCGGTACTACTTTCTGACGGAATTTGACTCCGTCTATTTTCATGAAATAGGTACTCCAGCGTTCTGGGTCTTCCACGGAACTTAATACGAGCAGACCGCCGGCCTGAGCCATGGCTTCCACTTGGAGGACACCGGGCATGACAGGCTCTTCAGGGAAGTGTCCCTGGAAGAAAGGCTCGTTGCTGGTCACGTTTTTGACGGCCACAATGTAGTTGGCGCCAATCTCGATGACTTTGTCCACCAGTTGCATGGGGTAGCGGTGGGGGAGCAACTCGCGGATGCGGTTGACGTCCATTAGTGGCTCGGCGTTGCAGTCGTAGATGGGTGCTTGCACTTCGTGGGCGCGGATTTCACGGCGCAGCTGGCGTGCAAACTGGTTGTTGACCGTGTGGCCGGGTTTTGTGGCAATGACACGTCCCTTGAGAGGGCGTCCTGTGAGAGCCAGGTCACCCACGATGTCTAGTAGTTTGTGGCGTGCGGGCTCGTTTTTCCATACCAGAGGTTTCGTGTTGAGGAATCCTAACTTTGTTGCATCCACATGGGCAACGCCGAGACTGTCTGCCAATTTGTCCAGACGTTCTTGTGAGATTTCGTTTTCGTAGATGACGATAGCGTTGTCCAAGTCGCCGCCTTTGATGAGGTTGGCCTGCATGAGGGGCTCGATGTCGCGGACAAAGACAAAAGTGCGTGCTGCGGCAATCTCTTTGGCATAGTCTTCCATTTTATCGAGAGTGGCGAACTGGCTGGAGAACCATGTGGAGTCATATGAGATCATCGTGGTGACACTGAAGTCTTCGTCGGGCAATATGATGATGGAGGCACCGGTTTCCTCGTCGGTCACTTCAATCTTTTTGCGGATGATGTAGTAGTCTTTGTTTGCGTTCTGGTCAGCTATGCCCACTTTGTTGATTTGTTCCACATAGGGGGCGGCGCTGCCGTCGAGGATAGGCATCTCTGGACCGTTCACCTGAATGAGGCAGTTGTCCACACCCATACCGTAGAGGGCCGAGAGGGCATGTTCAACGGTGGCACAGCGCACGTCGCCTTTGGCAAGCACGGTGCTGCGGGTGGTCTCGACTACATTTTCGGCAATGGCGTCAATGACAGGCTCGCCCTCCAAGTCGATGCGTTGGATTTTGTAACCTGAATTTTCCGGGGCGGGGTTAAACGTGGCGGTAATGGACAGACCTGTATGTAAACCTTTCCCATGGAGAGAGAAACTGCCTTTCAATGTTTTTTGTTTGGCCATATTCTTTTGTTGAGTTTTGAGTTATTCTGTTTTTAAGTTGAGTTGTTCCTTGAGTTGCGCGATTTCTTTTTTCAAGGCTTCCACGTCCTGCGACATTTGCGGCAGATTGCGGAACACGGCTTGGCTGCGTGCAAAGCGACGGGCATCGAAGGCAGGAATGCCCAATACGGTAGTGCCTTCCTTGATGATGCTGCCGGCGATGCCTGCCTTGGCGGCGCCTGTGGTACGGTCGGCGATAACGGCATGGCCTGCCACGCCCACTTGTCCGGCCATCATGCACCACCGGCCTATCTTCGTGGAGCCTGCCACGCCCACTTGGGCGCTCATCACGGTGTTCTCACCCACCACGCAGTTGTGGGCTATCTGTACCAGGTTGTCCAGCTTCACGCCTTCTTGATGACGGTGCTGCCCATCGTGGCGCGGTCGATGCAGGTGTTGGTGCCTATTTCGACGTCGTCCTCAACGACCACGTTGCCTATCTGTGGAATTTTCTCATAACCGTCGGGAGTGGGGGCAAAACCGAAGCCGTCGGCACCGACAACGCAGCCGGCGTGCAGGATGCACTGGTTGCCTACCACGCAGTCATGGTAAACTACGGAGTTGGGGTACATGACAGTGCCTTTTCCCACTTTGGCGCGGGCTCCCACGGTGGCGTGGGGATGCAACTGGGCACCGTCGCCTATCTCGGCGCCGTCGCCCACGGCGGCAAAGGGAGCCAGAAAGACGTCCTTGCCAATCTTGGCCGTCGGAGCCACATAAGCCAGCGGCGACTGGCCCTCGTGGCGCGGTTGGCTCTTTTCATAAAGTTGCAACAGCAGCCCCAGGGCTTCGCGGGCATCGGCCACTTTGATAAGGGTGGCCTGAATGGGCCTGGAAGGCTCATAATCTTTGTTCACCAATACCACGCTGGCCTCTGTCTCGTAGAGATAGTGCTCGTAGGCGGGGTTGGCCATGAAGGTGAGAGCGCCTTTGCCGGCTTCTTCTATTTTTGCAAACGTACGGACGGTGGCATCGGCGTTGCCGACAACGGTTCCGTCCACATATCCTGCTATTTGTTTCGCTGTAAATTCCATGATTTTTTTAGCGATAGTCCCGATCCGGGTTGGTTTTAGTCTGCAAATATCGCAAAAAATACGGACATAGACCTTATTATTTCTTTACAATTTCATAAAACCGCGCTTTTCTTTCTTTAATTTCCGGTTTTCAGGAAAGAGAGCATCGGTTTTTATAAATGGCCTTGGTTTTATCTCGTTTAAAACACCGATGGGTTTTCTATATCGCATACGGTTTCGCAAAGGCCGGACTTCAAAATTAAAAAACGGCGCCTCAAAAAGCAGAGGTCCCGCTCCGAAATGACGGAGCGGGACCTCTGCTTTGAAAAGTGTCGTCTGGTAAACAGGACGGCTGTCTAAGAAGTTATTTGGAAAAGATAATAGCGTCGTGTGGGTTTGTCGGTCAGACTGGTGCTGAGCAGTTCGGAAAATTGGGAGATGTCGCGCACGGTGCCGTCCTTCATGAGGATGCTGATGTGGTCGTCGCGTGTGGAGTAGAGTGTCTGGCCTATTTCTTTCCGACAGACGAAGTAGGCGGCTTCGTGGAACGGTATGCCGAGTCTGTGGGCCGTTTCCTGACGCAGGGTGCGCAGAAGGCCGTCGTCGACAGGCTGGTCGGTTTCGGTGACTTTGAAGAGGTGACGGTGGGTATAGCCTTCGGCCAGACGGGCGAGCACGGGGTCTTCGGCCTTTGTCCAAAGTTTTATGGCGTTTTCCACATCGGTGTCGTCGAGGCTGACGTAGTGGTCGAGCCATTCGGGGTGTGTTTGTGCGAAGTCACGGGTGACGTGGTTTGCCAGGAAGAAGCGCAGCGACGGTGTGCAGGGCAGTTCGACGCCTTGCTGCATCAGTTCCTTGGCCCGTTCGAGGGCTACGGTGAGCATTTCGGCCGCGGCGAGGGCGGTTTTGTGCAGATAGACCTGCCAGTACATCAGACGGCGGGCCATGAGGTAGTTCTCGAGGGTGTAGATGCCTTTCTGTTCCACCACGAGGCGGTCGTCCTTGACGTCGAGCATTTTGATGATGCGGGCCACGCCGATGATACCCTCGCGGACTCCGGTGAAGAAACTGTCGCGGCAAAGGTAATCGAGGCGGTCCATGTCGAGC
>CAMZHB010000125.1 GCA_947306605.1 uncultured Prevotellaceae bacterium
CTTCGAAACGCACAGACGATGGTACAATTTATTCGGAACATGCCACGTACACGACATGCGATCATGATCCCCCGCATTTCTATTTGGCTCTGTCGCGTGCCAAAGTCAAGCCAGGCAAAGAGGCATTCTTTGGCCCTGCCTATTTAGTTGTGGAAGACGTTCCCCTGCCTCTTGCCATCCCATTCGGCTTTTTCCCGTTCCGTAAGAAATACTCGAGTGGTTTTATCATGCCTACATACGGCGATGAGACGAATCGAGGTTTCTATCTGCGCGACGGTGGCTACTATTTCGCAATCAGCGATTACATGGACCTGAAAATACTCGGTGAAATCTATACTAAGGGTTCGTGGGGTCTGAATGGCGAGACTACATATCGGAAACGCTATCGCTACAGCGGGAATTTCTATGCCAATTACCAAAACACCGTTGAAGGCGAGAAGAACATGCCCGATTATCAGAAGACCACAAGTTTTAAAATCCAGTGGACACATCGCCAAGACCCCAAGTCGTCGCCGAATTCCTCGCTTTCAGCCAGCGTCAACTTCGCTACATCAAGTTTCGAACGCAAGAATTTGAGCAGTATGTACAACCCTGCGTCATATACACAAAGCACCCGGACGTCTTCCGTCAGTTATTCCCGCTCTTTCCCCTCCATAGGACTTACCATAGCCACCTCCACGAATCTCACCCAAAATGTACAGGATTCCACCCTAGCTCTCTCTCTGCCAGACCTAAACGTAACACTTAGCCGCTTCTATCCTTTCAAGCGCAAACGCCTGATGGGTCGCCCGAAATGGTATGAGAAGATTTCCATGAGTTACACAGGCCGCCTTTCAAACAGCATCTCTACGAAAGAAGACAAGTTGCTTCACAGCGACCTTATTAAAGACTGGCGTAACGGCATGTACCACGATATTCCAATCAGTGCTTCGTTCCAATTGTTCAAATATATTAATATCTCGCCGACATTTGCTTTTCACGACCGCATGTATACAAACAAAATAATGCGGTCATGGGACACAGATGCCCAACGTGTAATCAATGATACCGTGTATGGCTTCTACAATGTTTATGATTGGAATCTTTCCCTTTCAGCCAACACGACACTATACGGATTTTATAAGCCTTGGAAGAGCCTTAGCAAGAAAATAATGGCAGTCAGGCACGTCCTGAAGCCGACTGTGTCCTACAGTTTTGCACCTGACTTCAGCTCATCATCATATGGTTACTACGATTCATATGTTCGTACCGATGCTATGGGAAACGTAACAACGGAAACCTATTCTCCGTTCGCACATGGACTATATTCGGTTCCCGGACGCGGGAAAATGGGTAGCATCTCCTTATCTCTTTCCAATAATCTTGAAATGAAGATTCGCAGTGACAAGGATTCCACCGGCGAACGCAAAATTAGTCTGATTGACGAACTGTATGGTGCAATGAGTTACAACTTTGCTGCCGTTACACGGCCTTGGAGCAATCTCAATACACGTGTCCGTCTGAAGTTATCCAAACGTTATACGTTTAGTATGGCAGCTGTGTTTGCTACCTACGCTTATCAGTTTGATGAGAACGGACGTGTTGTTGTTGGCGACCGTACTGAGTGGAGCTATGGGCGTTTTGGGCGTTTCCAAGGCACATCCCAGAACTTGTCATACACATTTAGTAATTCCATGTTTAGTAAAAAGAAACGTGCAAAGGGAGATACGAACGAGGACGATGAAACAGATGAGGACGAAGAACTGGAAGGTGATACCAATATCGACCCTGACTTGCGCGGAACTCAGGCTGAAAAGAAGACTCAGGCTAAATTGGACGACAATGGCTATATGAAATTCTCCATTCCTTGGACTTTCACAGTTTCTTACGGTATTACAATGTCTGAAAACACGCGTGGCCGCATCAATCCCCGAACCATGCGCTACCCATACAAATTTTCACAGACGCTTAACTTTTCCGGGAACATCCGTCTTTCAGATGGGTGGAACATTAATTATTCCTCCGGCTACGATTTCAATTACCATAAGCTCAGTATGACGACTGCTTCGCTGACTCGCGATTTACATTGTTTCTCTATGTCTTGTTCTGTCGTCTTGAGACCATATACCAGTTATAATTTCAGCTTCCGTGCCAAGATATCTACACTCGCTGACGTTTTGAAGTGGGATAAGCGCAGCAGTTACAGTTCCAATATTGACTGGTATTGATTAGTCGGAGGGGAACATGTAAATGAAAGGCAGATTTTGCCTTGATGACATGTGAACAGGCCTTCTAATGGCTTTTTTGTCGCTTTTTTATATGTAAAACGACGTTTTCCTGAATTTTTTTTGAGAAACACTTGGTATTTACGCAAACTTGTTTATAACTTTGTTTACTGACAGCGCCATTATATCAGAAACGATGAATAAATGAGAGAACGTAGTGAGTTGACTAACCATTTGAAGCATTACTTCGGCTTTGATACATTCAAGGGCGGACAAGAGGCAATTATCCGTAGCCTGCTTGACGGAAAAGATGCTTTTGTGCTGATGCCTACAGGTGGAGGTAAATCGCTTTGTTACCAATTACCGGCGCTGATGCTTGAAGGTACGGCCATCGTTGTCTCTCCTTTGATTGCTTTGATGAAGAATCAAGTGGACGTAATCCGTAATTTGAGTGAAGAAGACGGAATCGCTCATTTTATGAACTCGACATTGAATAAAGTGGCTTTGGAACAGGTAAAAGCAGATATACTTGAAGGGAAGACAAAGATGCTTTATGTGGCTCCTGAGACGTTGACTAAAGAAGACAACTTGCCGTTCTTCCGTCAAATGAAGATTTCATTTTACGCTATAGACGAGGCTCATTGTATTTCAGAGTGGGGTCATGATTTTCGAGTTGAATATCGTAAAATCCGTCCGACGATTGATGCCATCGGACGCGCTCCTATCATCGCCTTGACTGCTACTGCTACGGACAAAGTACGCATTGACATTAAAAAGAATCTGGGTATTCCCGACGCATACGAATATAAAAGTTCTTTTAACCGACCTAACCTTTACTATGAAGTACGCCCTAAGACGCGTGATGTGGAACGTGATATCATACGTTTTATTAAGTCGCACCCAGGTAAAAGTGGTATCATATATTGTTTGAGCCGGAAGCGCGTGGAAACTTTGGCTGAAATACTATGTGCCAATGATATTAAAGCAGCTCCCTATCATGCAGGAATGGAAGCCGCTGTGCGAAGCGCAACTCAGGATGACTTCCTGATGGAAAGGATTGACGTGATTGTGGCAACGATTGCGTTCGGCATGGGAATTGATAAACCTGATGTGAGGTTCGTGATACACTATGATATTCCCAAGAGTCTAGAAGGTTATTATCAAGAAACTGGACGCGCAGGTAGAGATGGCGGCGAAGGAAAATGTATTGCATTTTATTCGCAAAAAGACTTGCAAAAGCTGGAAAAGTTTATGGAAGACAAACCTTTGTCTGAACAGGACATAGGACGACAATTGCTGAAGGAAACAGCATCCTATGCGGAATCGAGTGTATGTCGACGTAAGTTACTGTTGCATTACTTTGGCGAGGAGTATAATGAAGAAAACTGTGGTAATTGTGATAATTGTTTAAATCCCCAAAAACGCGTGGAAGCAAAACAACAATTGGCCCATATACTGGAAATAGTGTTGGCCATCAAAGAGAATTTTGACGAGGATTATGTGCTTGATTTGATAATGGGACGTGATACGGATGAGATTATTGCGCAGAAGCATGATGTCCTAGAATTGTTCGGCATAGGCGAGGATGACGATGAGAAGATATGGCAGTCTGTGCTGCGACAGGCAGTACTGATGGGCTATCTGGAAAAAGATATCGAAAATTCGGGAGTTCTGAAAATAACTCCCATAGGTTACGCTTTTTTGAAGAAACCTGTCTCGTTCGTAGTCACGGTTGACAATGACTTTGACGAAGAAGAGAAGGATAGTCCAATACAGAGTGGTGCGAATGGTGCTGTTGACCCAGTGCTATACCAGATGCTGAATGATTTGCGAAAACGTATGTCGAAGGATCTGGAATTACCTCCTTATATTATTTTCCAAGATACTTCGCTTGAGGCAATGGCAACGACATATCCGGAGACAATTGAGGAATTACAGAACATTCCTGGCGTGGGTGTCGGTAAGGCGAAGAAATATGGCAAGGAGTTTTGTGAATTGATTAGGCGTCATTGCGAGGAAAATGAGATTGAACGCCCAGACGACCTTCGTATTCGTACGGTGGCGAATAAGTCTAAACTGAAAGTTTCCATTATTCAAAGCATTGACCGTCTTGTTGCATTGGATGACATTGCCGAAGTGAACGGCATTGATTTTGATGAACTCTTGGACGAGATTGAAGCGATAGTGTATTCGGGAACGAAAATAAATATTGACTACTTTTTGCGTGAAGTTATCGATGATGACAAAATCGACGAGATATATGAGTATTTCCAGGAATCGGAAACCGATGACCTAAATGAGGCCATCGAAGAACTTGGCGATGATTTCACTGAAGAGGAGGTAAGACTGGTAAGAATCAAGTTTATTTCAGATAATGCGAACTGATGCGGTTGCTTTTGAGTTAAAATTACCGAATAATACCGCATTTGTCAGAATATAATTGTAATTTTGTGCGCAATAAATTTATTAATTATGGCTTCATTTATTGCAGATAAGATTGTGTCGGACGGCTTGACATATGACGATGTATTGTTGATTCCGGCATACTCGGAGGTTTTGCCGAGAACAGTGCAGTTAGGCACTAGGTTTTCGAGAAATATTGATTTAAACATTCCTTTTGTTTCCGCAGCCATGGATACTGTTACCGAATCAACTATGGCAATAGCCATTGCCCGTGAAGGTGGTATTGGGGTTATTCACAAAAATATGAGCATAGAGGAACAGGCTCGTCAGGTGGCCATCGTAAAACGTGCAGAGAATGGCATGATTTATGACCCCGTGACTATTCAGCGTGGCTCAACGGTTCGTGATGCTTTGGCCCTTATGAATGAATATCATATTGGTGGTATACCTGTTGTTGACGGAGATAAAAAGTTGGTGGGAATTGTTACGAACCGCGATTTGCGATTTGAGCGCGACATGGATAAGAGTGTGGATACCATTATGACGCATGAGAATTTGGTAACCACAACTCAACAAACCGACCTTATTGGTGCATCGCGTATTCTTCAAGAAAACAAAATCGAAAAGCTCCCTGTTGTGGACAAGGATGGCCGTCTTATTGGTTTGATTACATATAAGGATATTACCAAGGCAAAAGACAAGCCAATGGCTTGTAAAGACAGTAAGGGACGCCTTCGTGTGGCTGCTGGTGTCGGTGTTACGAATGACACACTTGAACGCATGGAAGCCCTCATTAGAGCTGGGGCAGATGCCATCGTTATTGACACTGCACATGGTCATTCCAAAAATGTGATTGATAAACTAACCGAAGCCAAAAAGCATTTTACTGATGTTGATATCGTGGTTGGTAATGTTGCAACGGGTGAAGCCGCAAAAATGTTAGCAGATGCCGGCGCTGATGCTGTT
>CAMZHB010000126.1 GCA_947306605.1 uncultured Prevotellaceae bacterium
TCAGCTGGTTAGAGCGCATGATTCATAATCATGAGGTCCCCAGTTCAATCCTGGGCCGCGCTACGGAAGAGGAAGGGAAGCAGTCACTCGGTTTTTCGGTGGCTGCTTTTTCGTTTCTGCAAGATTTGTTCGTATGCTGAAGACATTGTTCCGTCAGATTGGGGATTACCGCGTGGCATCGTTGATGACACCGGTTCTGACTGCGCTGGAAGTGGTGACAGACGTGCTGATACCTTATGTGACAGCGCGTTTGATAGACCGTGGCATTGTTGCCGGTGATATGGAACAGGTCTACCGTTATGGTTTGCTGATGATGGGGCTGGCACTGTTGAGCCTGTGCTTCGGTGTGTTGGCTGCGCGTCAGGGGGCGCGGGCTGCCACAGGTTTTGCGTCAAATCTGCGACAGGCCATGTACCGTAACATCCAGACGTTCGCCTTTTCGAATATTGACAAGTTCTCCACGTCGGGTCTTGTGACGCGTATGACGACCGACGTGAACAATCTGCAGAGTGCTTACCAACAGATATTGCGTGTGACAGTGAGGGCTCCGTTCCGACTGCTCCTGTCTGTACTGATGTGTCTTGTGATTGACGCCCGTCTGTCACTGATATTCGTGGTGGCCATATTGATTTTAGGCTTTTCACTGTACCATATTATATCGCGCGTGTCTCGTCTATTTGCACAGGTGTTTGTGCAGTACGACAATTTGAACCAGAGTGTACAGGAAAACGTGCAGGCCATCCGGGTGGTAAAGGCTTTCGTTCGTGAAGACTTTGAGAACAAAAAATTTTCACGCGCTGCTGAAGGGCTTTACCGCCTTTACGTCAAGGCCGAAGGCCTGATGGCACTCAACCATCCCGTTATGAACCTGGTGATGTACGGTTGCATCATGGCCTTGTCGTGGTGGGGAGCGCACTACATTGTGGGAGGTACGTTGACGACGGGTGAACTGGCCTCGCTGTTCACTTACGTCATGTCCATCCTCATGTCGCTCATGATGTTGTCCATGATATTCGTGATGCTCACGCAGAGCGCTGCCAGCGGACGCCGTGTGGCCGAAATCATAGACGAGGAGGCCGACATCGTAAACCCCGAAAATCCTTTGATGCAAGTCAGCGATGGTCGTTTGTCGTTCCATAACGTACGTTTTGACTATCCTGTCGTGCGAAAGAATGATGTGAAACCTTCAGACGAGAAAGTGCATCACCGCCGGTCGGCGCTGTACAATGTGACATTCGACATCCGGAGTGGCGAGACCATCGGTGTCATCGGTGGAACAGGTTCGGGCAAAAGTACATTGGTCAATCTTGTGAGCCGTCTCTATGATACGACGCAGGGAGATGTGCTTGTGGGTGGCCATAACGTGAAAGAATACGACTTGACGACACTCCGGAATGCCGTAAGCGTGGTTTTGCAGCAGAATACGCTTTTCAGCGGTACCGTACTGGACAATTTGCGCTGGGGAAAGGCAGATGCCACGCTCGATGACTGTCGCCGTGCATGCCGTCTGGCCCAGGCCGACGACTTTATCATGCAAATGGCGGAGGGTTACGAATCACGGATAGAACAGGGCGGAACCAATGTGTCGGGAGGCCAGAAACAACGCCTTTGTATAGCACGTGCGTTGTTGAAGAACCCGAAAATACTGGTGCTGGACGACTCTACTTCGGCCTGCGACACGGCTACCGACGCACATATCCAACGTGCATTCCGTGAAGAACTGCCTGGAATGACCAAAATCATTATTGCACAGCGCATTTCCAGCGTCCGTTCGTGCGACCGTATACTTGTGATGTCGGGAGGTCAGGTAACGGGCTTCGACACTCATGAAAACCTGCTCAAGAGCAATCAACTCTATCAGGAGATTTGTGCCATTCAGAACGCAGACCGAGGTGACTTCGACGCTCGGGGAAAGGAGGTGACCGATGAGGCAGCCAAACTTTAATCCAAGGGGAGGAGAACGTGCTCAGGCCGGTTTCCAAAAAGTTGACCCTGAGAAACGGGCTATCTTGTGGCGTTTGACAAAATATGTACTTGCCAACTACAAGTTTTCCATTCTTCTCGTACTTGCCTGCATCGTTATAACGTCCGTCACAACTCTCGTCTCAACATTGTTCACGCGGACACTCATTGACGACTACGTGGTGCCGCTCACGCAGATGGACAATCCGCAATACGGGTCGCTGGCACAAGCACTCTTCAAGCTTGGTGCCGTGCTTCTCTTCGGTGTCATCTGTTCTTATGCCTACAACCGCCTGATGATTAACGTCAGCCAGGGCACCATGCTCCGGTTACGTAAACAGGTGTTTGAGCGTATGGAACGTTTGTCCCTAAGTTATTTCGACAGCCGTGCCCATGGTGACATCATGTCGGTGTATACCAACGATGTGGACTCACTGCGACAGATGATATCCACGGCATTGGCCCAGGTGTTCAGTTCCGTCATCACCATTGTGGTCACATTTGTTTCCATGGTGGCTCTGAGCGTGCCTTTGACGCTTGTTTCCATTGTTATGGCTGTTATCATGATGCTCACCACCACATGGCTCGGGGGTAAGTCGCGACGTCATTTCCGCGTGCAGCAACATAGTTTGGCGCAAGTCAACAGTTTCATCGAAGAAATGGTATCCGGACAGAAGGTAGTCAAAGTCTTTTGCCACGAACAGCGGGCTCTCCACGAGTTTGAGCAGATTAACGAGCAACTGCGACGGAGTGCTTGCGATGCAAACCGCATTGCCAACATTGTGATGCCTGTCAACGGTAACTTGAGTAACTTGGCATACGTGCTTATAGCCACTGTGGGAGCAGCCATAGCCCTTCATCCGCAGTTTAGCGTCTGCAATCTCCATTTCACTCTTACGTTGGGTACACTTGTCTCATTTCTTACCCTTAACAAGAGCTTCACGCAGCCTGTCACACACCTCAGCCAACAGCTCAACAGCGTGCTCAACGCCTCGGTAGGCGCCGAACGTGTGTTCAACCTCATGGACGCACAGCCGGAAACGGACAACGGCAACATTGAGCTGGACAATCCGCAGGGAGACGTTGATTTCCGTCATGTGAACTTCGGCTACGATCCGGCCAAACCTGTACTCCACGACGTTAACATCAACACCAACCCCGGGCAGAAGATTGCATTCGTCGGCGGAACGGGTGCCGGAAAAACTACCATTATCAACCTCATCAGTAGGTTCTACGAAATACAGTCGGGTTCCATCCTTTACGACGGCATACCCATTGAAAACATCAGCAAGTCCTCGCTGCGTCAGTCGATGAGCATTGTACCCCAGGAGACTCACCTCTTTACCGGAACCGTGCTCGACAATATCCGTTACGGACGCCTTGACGCGAGTGACGATGACTGTATCAGCGCGGCCCGTCTGACAGGTGCCGACGACTTCATCCGACGTCTTGCCGACGGATACCAGACCGTGCTCGACGGTGACGGCGGTAATCTCAGCCAAGGCGAACGTCAGCTCCTTGCCATTGCACGTGCTGCCGTGGCCGACCCGCCTGTGCTTGTTCTTGACGAGGCTACCTCGTCGGTTGACACACATACCGAGCAACTGGTGCAACGTGGTATGAACCATCTCATGCAAGGGCGCACCACATTCGTCATAGCCCACCGCCTAAGTACCGTACGCGACGCTGACCAAATCATTGTGCTCGAACGTGGACGAATCATAGAAAACGGCACGCACGACCAGCTCCTCGCCATGAAGGGCAAATATTGGCAACTCTACCAAGGCAACGAAATCTAAAACCGTCATCCGATGAACGATACCAATAACGACAAACACTGGGACATACTCCACAGCGAGTATCTCCACCGCCGTCCTTGGCTTACCGTGCGGCAAGATACCGTACGTCTGCCCAACGGCACCGTAAACCCCGAATTCTACATCCTCGAATACCCCGAGTGGATCAACGTCATCGCTCTGACGGAAGACGAGCACTTCGTGCTCATACGCCAATACCGCCATGGACTTCGCAAAACACTCATTGAACTCGTTGCAGGCGTCGTCGACCCCACCGACTCCAGTCCGCTCGAAGCTGCACGGCGTGAACTCTTCGAAGAAACCGGTTACGGCGACGGACAGTGGGAACCCTTTCTCACCGTAGCGCCCAACGCCAGTGCCATGACCAACCTGTCGCACACCTTCCTCGCACGTGGCGTAAGGGAAATCTCGACACAGCATCTCGAAAGCACCGAAGACATCGACGTCATCCTGCTTACACGCGACGAAGTCTATCGCCGGCTCCGCGAAGGCCAGTTCATACAGGGGCTCATGGCCGCTCCGCTCTGGAAATACTTTTGTGAAAATCGCTAGGATGGCTGATAGAAGAAACAAGTCCGACTTCTAAAATTTGAAGTCGGACTTGTAATTTTTGAGGTCCGACAAGTGAATGACAAAGTCGGACCTGTATTTTCGAACCGTTGTTTCACTCCACCACAGGCTGGTAATGACCGGGCACATGGGCCGAGAGGATACGCCATGAAGGGGGATAGAGGTTGTTGGCCCGCGACTGCAGGTTGTTCACAAAGCCCAAAGGACGGCCCATGAAGGTGACGAGTACAATGCCACGGGGCGTGGAGGACGGCAGGACCAGAGTTTCGCGACGCAGGTATCGGATGGCTTCTGTGTAAGTGAGTTCTGCGACGGGGAATGCCCCCTTTTTCAAGAGATTGGAAAGGGCCAGAGCAGTCACAGGACGTACTTTGCCTTTACTTGTTTCGGCTACGGGGACTCCGGCTGAAACTAAGTGTACATGACCCGCGAGCCACGAAACGAAGGATGCGTATTGTGACGGAAGGGCATGGACCACGCCGTCCATTTCCCAGGAACAGTAGTCCCCGTCGGCAATCCACGGTCTGATTTGAGAATTGAGAGCGGAGAATTGGACGTTTTTCCTTTTTCTTGTCTCAGGTCTGGGACTACGGGCGTCACCCGTTTTTCTCAACAGGGCGAGGAAGAAACCTTCGCCGTCCACGCGGTGGGGCATGAAACGGTACACGGGAACCCGAATGCCGGGAGACAGGCTGCCGCAGATGCCCCATGCCTCATCCACAGGCAAAGGCAGGACTTCGGCTCCCAACTCACGGCAGAAGTGCATCACGTTTTCCTCGTTCTCTTCCACATTGTAGGTGCAGATGCGTCGCTGCAACTTTGAGCATTGTTCTACCAATGTTGGGGACCATTGCCGTGCAGCTTCGTCTTCCTTGCGCATCATTCCCTCACCGGAACACGGGGCATCAACAAGAATCAAATCGAAAGCCGACGTCATCTGACCGAAGTCTTTTCCCTGAGCACTGGTAACCGCCATACCGGGATGGCCCCACTTCATAACATTCTCATGAAGCACTTGCAGACGTCCTGACACCGGTTCGTTGGCAACCAGAAGGGCGTCGTCGGGAAGCAGGCTGCGCATCAACGTGGTCTTACCCCCGGGAGCGGCACACAGGTCAAGCACCGTGAGAGGCATGGCTGGAGA
>CAMZHB010000127.1 GCA_947306605.1 uncultured Prevotellaceae bacterium
TTACAGAAAATGGGGAAGAACGTCGTGTTTTTCCCCATTTCATATTTGTCCGGGCACATGTCAGGGACGCCCTATGGAGGTATAGTCGAAACCCTGGCGCTTCATTTCGTCGGACATATAGATGTTGCGTCCGTCAACCACGAAGGGGCGGTTCATGCGCGCTTTCACCTTGGCCCAGTCGGGCATGCGGAACTGCATCCACTCGGTGGGAACCAACAAGGCATCTGCCCCGTCGACGGCATCGTAGACGTTGCTGGCAAAATACACGGTGTCACCCAACCGGCGCCGGCCTTCGTTCATGGCCTGCGGGTCGAAAACTCTTACCTTGCAACCGGCTTTCAACAGCAAGTCGATGGTAACAAGCGAAGTGGCCTCGCGCATGTCGTCGGTTTCGGCCTTGAAAGCCAGGCCCCAAAGGGCAATGGTCTTACCGACAAGGTCGCCTTTATAGTAATTGTTCAGCTTACGGAAAAGTATGGTTTTCTGTTCTTTGTTTACACTTTCAACGGCTTTCAGCACCCGCATGTCGTAGCCATATTCCTCGGCCGTATGAACCAGTGCCTTCACGTCCTTCGGGAAGCACGAGCCGCCATAACCGCAACCCGGATAGAGGAATTTGCTGCCGATGCGCGTGTCGGTGCCGATGCCCTTGCGCACCATGTTCACGTCGGCGCCCACCAATTCACAGAGGTTGGCGATATCGTTCATGAAACTGATGCGCGTGGCCAACATGGCGTTGGCCGCATACTTGATCATCTCGGCCGAAGGGATGTCGGTGAAGATGACACGGAAATTGTTCAGCAGGAACGGATGATACAGCCGCGTGAGCAAATCCTTGGAACGCTCACTGTCAACACCCACCACCACACGGTCGGGACTCATGAAGTCCTTCACAGCCGTGCCTTCCTTCAGGAATTCGGGATTGCTGGCCACGTCGAACGGGATGTCCACGCCACGCTTGCGCTGCTCCTCCAAAATGGTTTGGCGCACTTTTTCGGCCGTGCCCACAGGCACCGTGCTCTTGGTGATGACCACCACATAGCGTTTCATGTTCGCCCCCACTTCGCGGGCCACCTCGAGCACGTAGCTCAAGTCGGCGCTGCCGTCCTCGTCGGGCGGCGTGCCCACGGCGGAGAAAATCAACTCCACATTGTCGAGGCAGTCGAGCAGACTGGTGGTGAAGTGCAGGCGTCCGGCCGCCTGATTGCTGCGTACCAGAGTGACCAGTTCGCGTTCATAGATGGGAATGATGCCCTGTTTGAGACGGGCTATCTTGTCGGCATCCACATCGACACACGTCACGTCATTGCCCATTTCGGCAAAGCATGTACCCGAAACGAGACCGACGTATCCGGTTCCTACAACGGCTATATTCATACGGTTTCTTGTTTTCTATTGACTTTCTTCAACGCCACAAAGACCATCGGACTGCTCTGATGGTCTTCGTCGTATATATCTTTTACCTTAAAAGATGTCGATTTACTGCTGTTCTGCTTCGGGAGCCGGAGCCTGCTGGGCGTCGCCGCCTGTAGGCATCGCCGTCGTGGCACCCTTCTGGGGAACAGTGGGCACAGGAGCCGTAGTGTTGGGCTTCATCAGCACGGAAGACTCCACGTTCTGCTTGGGCAGCGCATAGGCCGCAGCTACACTCAGAACAACCATGGCAATGGCCAAGCCCCAAGTGGTTTTTTCAATGACATCGGTCGTCTTGCGCACACCCATAATCTGGTTGGACGAAGCAAAACCGGATGCCAAGCCACCACCCTTGGATTCCTGAATCAGTACAATCAGCGACATCAGGATGGATGCCAAAACAATCAAAATGATGATAATTGCGTACATGCTTTTATTGCTTTTTATTCTTTGTTATCAGTATCAATTTCTCCAAAAATCGGATTTGGTCTGCAAAGTAACTATTTTTTTTTGGATTATTCAAGTATAGAGCCCGTATAATTTCCAATGCGCGCTCATATTTCTGCTGTTTTATATAGATTTGCGCCAATGTTTCGGTAAAAAAGGCTTCCGAAGGGCGTTCTTCGGCCTCTTCTGGCGACAAGTCGTCATTCTCCATGTCCGCCGGTTGATCTGGCAGCAGCATCACGCGTTTGCCACGTTTCTTTTTCTTGGGAGCCGTCACGAAGTCATCCTCCAGAGGTTCCATCATCGGCTCCGACTGAGCCTGGCGTTCACGTTCCTCCTCGTCCAACTGCATCAGATAGGCCGCGTAGTCCTGTGCCGCATCGGCCGATGTCACCTTACGGTGTGATGTTTCCACGGGCAGGTTCGTCAAATAGCTTTCTATCAGCGACAGGGTGCGGTCAGTGTCGTCACTTTCTGCCGTCACGTTGCTTGGCATGGTTTCGGCAGAGATCTCGTAATGCTTGCCTTCCACCATATTGAACAGCGCGGCACGGTCGGCCAGCAACACGGCCGAACGGCGCAGTTCCTCATTGTATTCCGGGTCATGCAAGCGGTAGAGGTTCTCCAGCAACAGCAGCCGTGCCGTTTGGTAATACGGATAACGCTCCACCAACTGCCGTAACATCGGCAAGGTGTCGCGGCTCAGTCCCTCGGGGTCCCGAATCAGGTCTATCAGTTTCTGTTCCGTATCCATCGCCCTTTACCAATCTGCCACCGTGGCATTGTATATTTGGTCCACTATGTCGTCTATCATCTGCTGCACCAGAGTCTCCTGTACGGCCTGCAACTGCTGCGACGAGTCGTACTCCGTGGTCGCCGTGAACTTGCGTTCAAAGTCCTGGGAATGTTTCTTGTTGTTTACGAAGCGCACGTTCACCGTCATCTTCAGTTGCACCTGCGACGAATAGCCGCTGGCCGACACCGATTTGTTGAACTGGCTGTAATCCACAATTTCGCCCGAGAGCTGCAGATCGCCGTTGCGTTTCACTTGGCGGAGCCGCGTCTGTTTGGCATAGATGTCCTGCAACTGGTTGTTGAACATCGAATGCATCGGTGCCCATACATAAGCCGAGCGCAGCGGGAAATCGCTGAACTGGATAGTCTTCGTCGTGTTATAGTCTATCGACGCTCCGTTGAACCGGTAGCTTACCGAGCACGACGCCAACGACAGCACCGAGACCAACACAATAGCTATTACTGCACGACTCTTAGACATTCCATTCTCAATTATATATAGTTAGTGTCAATTGACTCGTCTCGCCCTATGTCCCGCCAGCCTGCGGCTGACGTTGGACGACGGGACTCGTGATTTCGGATTTTCAATTCTCCACTCCGTAATCCTTCAGTTTGCGGTACAGTGTGCGTTCCGAGATGCCCAGCTCTGCCGCAGCCTCCTTGCGCACCCCGTGGTGACGCTCCAGTGCCCGCAGGATGGCATCCTTTTTCAGGTCGTCCATCGACAGCGACGTGCTTTCGGCTTCCACATATTCGTCCACCGTCTGCGGCTCGCCGTCCATCACCTGTGCGGGCAATGTCACGGAATTATAGTCCATGCCGCCGTGTCCGCCCGTCAGAGACTTCATCTGCTCGCGCAGTTCCGTGATGTCCTTGCGCATGTCAAAAAGTATCTTGAACAGCAGTTCGCGCTCGTTCTGATAGCTGTGGGCCGATTCCTGACCGTTCACGGCCACCAGCTGGTGGCTCTTGACATCGTGCGGAATATAGCGTTCCAATATCTCCGGCGTAATCTCGCGTTCCTCCGAAGTCACCGACATGTTCTCCGTCACGTTCTTCAGCTGGCGCACGTTGCCGGGCCAACTGTAGCTCATCACGTATTGCTTTCCCTCCTCCGTCAGTCTCACGGGCGGCATCTGGTATTTCTCGCTCATCATCAGTGCGAACTTGCGGAACAGCAACACGATGTCCTCCCCGCGGTCGCGCAACGGCGGCACATTCACGGGTATCGTGTTCAGGCGGTAGTACAGGTCCTCGCGAAACTTGCCTTCGCTGATGGCCTTGGGAATGTTCAGGTTGGTAGCGGCCACGATGCGCACGTCCGTCTTGCGCACTTCGCTCGAGCCCACGCGGATATATTCCCCCGTCTCCAGCACACGCAGCAGCCGCGCCTGCGTCGACAGAGGCAGTTCGCCCACTTCGTCCAGAAACAGCGTACCGCCGTTGGCCGCGCCGAAGTAACCCTCGCGCGAATCAATGGCACCGGTGAACGCCCCTTTCTCATGGCCGAACAGTTCCGAGTCTATCGTACCCTCGGGGATACTGCCGCAGTTCACGGCAAAATACTTCTTTCCCTTGCGGGCGCTGTAGTCGTGAATCAGACGAGGAAACACTTCCTTGCCCACACCGTTCTCACCCGTGATAAGCACCGTCAGGTCCGTACGGGCTACCTGCAGGGACACGTCCAGCGCACGGTTCAGACCCTCGTAGTTACCCACGATGTCGTAACGCTGTTTCACTTGCCGCAATGCCGCTTCGTTCATACCTTATTTATATAGAGACCGCAAAATTACAACTTTTTTCTGACATACACCAACTTCACGACAATTCTCAACACCCCAGCCTGACAAAATGTCCGTCCAAAAATCAGAAGCGGCGTTTCAAAAAATAAAGGCGGCGCCTCGAACATCCGAAGCGCCGCCTTTAAAGTCTAAAGTAGGACGTAAGTCCGAAAGTAGCGAAGCGGAGGTAGCAATGAAACAGCCTGAAATTATTTCATGGCTTTAATCACGGCCACGATGTCGGCCGAGTCCACAGCACCGTCACGGTTCACGTCAGCGCGGTCGTAGTCCGCCACAACTATCGTCACCTCTTTGGCTGCCTTGCCGTTGGCATCGACTATCCTGGCTCCGTCCACACGGCCGCCTTCGGGCACGGCAATCTGGCACCCGGTCAGTGTGATGCCGCCGCGGAAGTCGCACACGGCACCGTCGCTCTCGGTACTCTTCGACACAACCGTGGAATTGATGATATCCAATTTGGCGTTATAGGAATTTCCGAAAGGACCGAGTAGAAACAGTCTTTTCATAACGTTTTATTTTTGATTACTAGTTGCAAAGATATGAACTTCCGTCTAAAAATCGAAAAAACGGACATAAAAAAGCGATGCCTCGTACAAACAAGGCATCGCTTCGGATATTTCTTTTTATAAAACTTGGAGATCAGAAGGTCAAATTCAACTTCAGCCGCAGTCCCCACTTGTGGGCACGCGGATTGTCAAGATAGTTCATGCGGCGCACCACCTGGACGTGGAGTACCTTAAATATATTATGCACGCCGGCATAAACCTCCCAATAGGGCTGCGACCCCATGACATAGGAAGAGTATTGGTAACTGCCGTCGTTCATGAAGTGGCCGGGGAAGTACATCAACCGCGTGTCACCGGGGTTCTTCTCAGGATTGTTCTTGTCGGAGAGCGAACCGTAGAGCATGTTGAAGCCAAGGCATTCGCGCCACTTGAGTTTACGAAGCAAGGGGATGCGGTTGAAAACGCG
>CAMZHB010000128.1 GCA_947306605.1 uncultured Prevotellaceae bacterium
CTGGTTGCGCACAAACAATTTACGCGTCACTCTCTCAACTTCAGCACCGGCCACCTCGCCCCAAGCCGCAAGCAAACGGTATTCCTGCAGCGGAGCCTCAAGCCCTTGCTGACGCAAAAACTGATTTATCAGCAAGCCAATGGGTTTCTCTTTTTTGGAAAACATCAGTCTTCTCGGATTTGTCCGTCAACAACACTGAAAAGTTTGAAATCCTTCCCCGTACGTTCGAGCACAGAGAGCAGAAACGCCCGATTCGTGTCCGTAATAAAGATTTGGCCGAAATGATTGCCCGACACCATGCGCACTATGTGCTCCACACGCTGTTCGTCAAGCTTGTCAAAAATATCATCAAGCAACAGAACCGGCGTCCTGTGGCTTCCTTTCCGTTTCAAAAAGTCGAATTGCGCCAACTTCATCGCAATTACGAACGTCTTGTTCTGACCTTGTGAACCCTCACGTTTGATTGGGAAACCGTCAAGCAGCATATCGAGGTCGTCACGGTGGAGACCCTTCAGCGAAAACCCCATGACGCGGTCCTTAGCCCGGTTTTCCTTGAGCAAATCCCGCAAAGACATCTCCGCAACATGCGACCGGTAAGTCAAATCCACCGCTTCGTCGCCACCGGAAAGCTCCTTGTAAATCGTTTGAAAAATGGGCGAAAACTCATCTACGAACTGACGTCGCCTGTCATAAATCACCTCGCCCGCATGAGCCATCTCCTCCTCGTAAATCTCAATAAAGGACGCCTCAGGTTCGGCCTCCGCCCGCAAAAGACTGTTCCGCTGTTGCAGAGCCTTGCGGTAACGGATAAGCTGTTGCAGATAATCGGCGTCATACTGCGAGATGACCATATCCATAAAGCGCCTGCGCAACTCGCTGCCGCCTATAATCAGTTCCTGGTCCTGCGGAGAAACCATCACAAGCAATATGCGCCCGATGTGGTCCGACAAACGCTGGTACTCTTTCCCGTTTCGTTTAAACGTTTTCTTATGTCCGCGCCTCACACTGCACTGTACTTTTTCCTCCAAGCCGTCTTCGTGCCGATAATCTCCCACAAGCGACATGAAATCAGCGTCATGGTTAATCACAAGCGAGTCGTTAAAGTTCGTGGAACTGCGACAGAACGAAAGATAATAGACCGCGTCGAGCACATTCGTCTTTCCCTCGCCGTTGTGTCCGACAAGACAGTTCACATTTGAGGAAAACTCGACGACAGCCTCCTTGATGTTCTTGTAATTATAGACTGTGAGTTGCTTCAACACCGAAGCGATGGTTACAAACGGGGCATAGCGTTCCACCATATCTTTCACTTCATCTGGCCCGGAACAGGCCGTATGTGCAGTTTGGTATTGCAAATTTAGCTTTTCCGGACGAAAAGAGCGCTCCTGGCAACAATAAAAAACCGGTTGTTGAAAAAAAAGATGCCTTTCGCTTCGTTAAACAAGGGGAAATAAGTAACTTTGCGGCTACAAATAAAAAGCATCTTAAAGAAATAATAAAACAAAAGAAATATGGCAACGAAACAAACGTTAGACATTAACGAAACATTGAACAAGTCGGAAGCTTTCTTTGTGAAGTACAAGACTTACATCCTTGGCGCTCTCGCCGCAATCATTCTTATCATCGCCGGTGTCTCCATTTGGAAAAAACAAGCCGCAAAAAAAGAAGAAAAAGCAAGCACAATGTTGGCCAAAGGTCAGAACTTATTCGCCGCAAACGACTACGAGTCTGCTCTAAATGGCGACAAAGCAGGCTATATAGGCTTCTTGCAAATTGCTAAAAAGTACAGCAGCACAAAAGCAGGCAACCTGGCAAACCTCTATGCCGGACTTTCGTATTACTATAAGGACGATATCAAGAACGCCATCAAATATCTTGAGGCCTATGACACGAAAGGAGACAACACCATCTCACCTACGGCTATCGGAGCTTTAGCTGACTGCTACGCAAGCACAGGCAGTGTGGACAAAGCCATAGATCTGCTGAAGAAAGCTGCAGAAAAATCCAGCACATCGGCACTTAGTCCCATTTTCCTCAAAAAAGCCGGCATCTTGCTCGAATCTCAGAATAAACTTGACGAAGCCAAGAAGCTCTATGAGGAGATTCAGACGAAGTATCGCAACAGTGCTGAAGGCCAGGACATAGAAAAGTATATTGAACGCGTAAGTAAATAATCACAACC
Source organism: uncultured Prevotellaceae bacterium (assembly GCA_947306605.1). Taxonomy (GTDB): domain Bacteria; phylum Bacteroidota; class Bacteroidia; order Bacteroidales; family Bacteroidaceae; genus UBA6382. The sequence continues at coordinate 2,183 of CAMZHB010000128.1, forward strand.
GGCTTCTACGACACCATGTCTTCAAGTTCCTACAACTTTCAAAACATGACAGACGCGCCCATGCCTGAGGCTTCAGACATGAGAATAGGCATCGTGGTCAGCGAATGGAACAACAACATCACAGAAGACCTACTTGCCGGCGCCTTTGAAACGTTGAAAAAGTACGGTGTCAAAGAAGAAAACATCATCGTCCGTTCTGTACCGGGCAGTTTCGAACTTGTGTTTGGCTGTTCCCAAATGATAAAATACGGAAACGTAGACGGCGTCATCGCAATCGGATGTATCATCCGCGGAGATACGCCTCATTTCGAATATATCAGCGGTGGAGCCACACAAGGTTTGATAGAGCTCAACCTGAAGTCGGACATACCGGTTGTGTTTGGCGTACTTACAACGAACAATCTCCAACAAGCCGAAGAGCGTGCCGGAGGTATGCTCGGCAACAAGGGAGATGAATACGCCATTACCGCAATAAAAATGGTCGATTACGCACGTTCTTTAAAAAAGAATTCGTAATTTTGCACCGCAAATCAAAGGAGGGCAGTTTCCAGAGCGGCCAAATGGGGCAGACTGTAAATCTGCTGGTTTTTACCTTCGGTGGTTCGAATCCATCACTGCCCACAAGAAATCCTCAACTTAACGGTTGAGGATTTTTTCTTGTTACTTGGTTTCTTTATCTTTGCCCCAGAGTCGTGTCATCCGTTCCCGGAGTTTCGCTTCCGCAGGATTGTCCTGGCTCTCCCAAACCTGTGTCTGCCGTAACTGGTCCGGCATGTACTGTTGTTTTACAAAGTGTCCCGGATAATCGTGTGCGTACTTGTAATCTGCACCATAACCCAAGTCATCCATGAGTTGTGTCGGCGCATTACGCAGATGGAGCGGCACAGGCAGGTTTCCCGTCTGTTCCACAAGCCCCAACGCCTTGCCTATGCCCAGGTAAGCCGAATTGCTTTTCGGACTCGTGGCAAGATAAACAGTTGCCTCGGCCAAAGGAATGCGACCTTCGGGCCAACCTATCTTTTGTACGGCATCAAAGGCGGCATTTGCCAGCAACAATGCGTTAGGATTGGCCAAGCCAATGTCTTCTGCGGCAGAAATAATCAGGCGTCGTGCGATGAATTTCGGGTCTTCACCGGAGGCAACCATACGTGCCAGCCAGTACAACGCGGCATCGGGGTCGCTTCCGCGGATACTTTTGATGAATGCCGAAATAATGTCGTAGTGCATCTCGCCATTTTTGTCGTAGGCCTGAGGATTTTGCTGCAGTTCACGGGTCACGATTTCGTTAGTGAACTCTATGGGATCGCCTTCGGGACTTGACGATACGATAAGGTCCACTATGTTGAGCAGTTTTCGGGCATCGCCGCCACTATATCGGACTAAGGCGTCCGTTTCCTTGACATAGATTTTTCTATCTTTGAGATAGGAATCCTTAGACAGGACACGCTGCAACAGTTCTAAAAGGTCCTCATTGCTAAGACTCTTCAAAACGTACACTTGACAGCGGGAGAGCAACGGACGTATGACTTCGAACGACGGGTTTTCGGTTGTCGCGCCTATAAGTGTGACCACCCCCTGCTCAACTGCGGCCAGCAGCGAGTCTTGTTGCGACTTGCTGAAACGATGTATTTCGTCAATGAAAAGAATCGGCGTCGGGGAATCAAAAAAGCGGCTTTTCTTAGCTTGTTCAATCACTTCGCGCACTTCTTTAACCCCACTGCTCACGGCGCTGAGCGTGTAAAAAGCCGAATGAAGCGTTGTGGCAAAAATTTGCGCCAACGTGGTTTTTCCCACACCCGGCGGTCCCCACAGTATGAAAGAGCTGACACGCTTGGTCTCAAGCATACGGCGCAGCACCCCGTTTTTACCCACGAGATGCTCCTGTCCAATGTAATCGTCAAGCGTTCTGGGACGCATTCTCTCTGCCAAAGGTATTGCCATATCGCTCTAATCTTTTCTATATATCCATTTCCTCATCCAACAGTTCGAGTTCGTCTTCGTCAGAACGGCCTATCGTGAGTTTTTGAAGGTCATACATGGAACCGTTGTAGATGTTCAAGTCCACATCTCCCTTGATGCCGTCCACACGTCCGGCGTCGGTGTGTTGCCAAAACTTCCACGGACCGCGATATCGCAGAGTGTCCACGTAATAATGGGCTATCCAGTAAGGATATTCGTTGAAGACGCTGTCAGACAGGTAACGCAACTTAAAATCGTAGTTGGTGTAAATGATAGGCTTGACATCGTAGGCCGCTTCCACCGTCTGCAGCCACGTAAGCGCGGCTTTCTTGATTTCTTGAGCCGACAACGTGCCTTTTTGCTCAAAGTCCAGCACGGGCGGAAGGTCACCTGCTTGCAAGTGAACCTGTTTTAGGAAATACTCTGCCTGAGATTTTGCCGGCACAGAGGGAACAAAGAAATGGTAGGCCCCGCAAATGAAGTTGTTTTCGCGGGCACGGAAGAAGTTATCGTTGAAATTGTTGTCCAGCATTGAGAGACCCTCCGTCGCTTTTATGATAATGAAGCGTACAGGTGTGCCGTCGATGCTGGCATTCCGCAAACGGTCCCAATCAATCTCGCCCTGGTAATGCGAAATATCGATACCGTGAATGGAATATCCGGCTGGAAACTTGTGTTCGCCAAAGATGCCTTTCCAACGGAACGACGTGGGGCTCACAAAGAAGTAGTAAAACACGAACGCATAGGCAGCCAGCATCAGCGCTCCCCCACCCCATACGGCCCATGACGGCCAATGGTGGAGGGAACTCCAACGACTGCGGCGCTTACCGCTTTTTCGTTTTTTCTTTCTTTGAGTTAGTTTCTTCTTTGTCAAACTTAGTTCGCCGTATGTTTGAGATAAAAACGGGAGTCAGGCATCAAGTTCTTGCAGTCTCGGTTCCCGACTCCCGTAGATTGTCCGTGCCGGAGTTTTATTCCTGTTCCAGCTTCAGCGTCACCGTGGTACGGTCGCACACCTCAGACGGGCCGAAATACTGGATGGGGCCGGGATATACGAAACACGTGTTGAGCTTCCACTCGTCGCGCTTGGCAGCAAATGTCTTGAAGGGCTTGCCGTCCAGTTCAACCAAAGCCTTGCGGATGACGGGTTTCATCTGTCCGCTGCGGCGCTCCATGTTAAGCATCATCGTGATGGGCACTCCTCCAGCCACCCATTGTTCAGCGGGAGCCGTTGTATTCTT
>CAMZHB010000129.1 GCA_947306605.1 uncultured Prevotellaceae bacterium
CCCGCGACCCCCAGCTTGGAAGGCTAGTGCTCTATCGACTGAGCTATTTCCGCATACGGAGTTAAGTCCGTCTTCTTTGTCGCTTCACAGCGTGGGCAGTGATGGATTCGAACCACCGAAGGTAAAAACCAGCAGATTTACAGTCTGCCCCATTTGGCCGCTCTGGAAACTGCCCTTCCGTGCCCGGAAACCTTTTCCCTATTAGGTTTGCGCCCATTAGGCGCGGTTCCGGTACATACGAAACGGGTGCAAAGTTAGTAATTATATTTTATCTGAAAAAATTTTTTCAATGAAAATTTTCAATTTCTATTTCTTTTATCACTGTTGTGGCAAGAACTCCGCCGCCACGGTGTTGTTCCGTAACGGCGGATTCTCTTTTTTGATAGAGTACCTATTATTATTATAGTGTCTGAAGTTACTTTACCGAGGCGCCGCCTTTGCGGCCCGAAGTCCGACCTTTGGAGGCTGAAACGGGGCCTCTGGATGGAAAGGCGCGGTTGGGGGGCGTGTGGGAATGATGGGATTTATAGAATCCAGGGGAGCTTATTGTTCTCCGTTGTCTTCTTTGCTGTCCGAGTGGGGGTGGGCCTGGCGGTAGACGCGCTTGAGTTCTTCGAAGGTGGTGTGGGTGTAGATTTCGGTGGTGTTGATGCTTTCGTGGCCGAGCAGTTCCTTGACGACGCCGATTTCGGCCCCGTGGTTGAGCATGGCTGTGGCGAAGGAGTGGCGCAATACGTGGGGGCTGCGTTTCTGTTGGGTGGTGACGCTGCCGAGCCAGGTTCTGACGATGTGCTCCACGGCGGTGCGGTGGATGCGGCGGGCGCCTGAGCCGAGGAAGAGGGCTTGGACGGAGGGGCGCCCTTTGAGAACTTCGGCGCGTGTGGCGAGATATTCGCGCAGTTCCGCTTCGGTTTCGGGCACGAGGGGGATGATGCGCTGCTTGTTGCGCTTGCCGGTGACCTTGAGGGTGTGGCTGCCGAAGTCGATGTCGCCGGTGTCGAGCCCGACGAGTTCGGCGAGACGGATGCCTGTGGTGTAGAGGGTGAGCAGGATGGCGTGGTCGCGGCGCCCCTGGTAGGTGGCGGGGAAGGCGGTGTGGTCGAGGAGACGGTCCATTTCGGCTTCTTTGATGAAATGGGGCAGGGCTTTCTGCTTCTTGGGGCCTTCGATGCGCTGGGTGGGGTCGTGGCCGGCCAGGTTGCGGCTCTGGAGGAAGCGGTAGAAGGAGCGCAGTGCGCTGAGCCGGTTGTTTACGGTGGTGGCGGCGTTGCCGCGGTTCATGAGTTCCACCATCCATTCGCGTATGTCGCCTTCTTCGACGGCGGTCCAGTCGACGGGCCGTCCCTGGGCTGCCATGTGGCGCTCGAAGAGCGTCAGTGTTGTGCCGTATGTTTTAAGGGTGCGTTCCGAGTAGTTTCGCTCGGAGCCTATATAACGCAAAAAATCGTCCTTGAGCATCCGTCTTTCCTCCTTTTTCATGTTGGTTGGACTTTTGCGAAGGTACGATTTGCCAGTTGGCGCGAACGCCACTGAGAGCGCAATCCGCTGTTACTGTTCCTCGCGGTGGAGGGCCTGCACGTAGATGGCGTGCTCTTTGGCCTTGCGACGGATAACAGAAGGCTTGTTGAATTGCTGGCGGGCGCGGAGTTCCTTTACCACACCGGTCTTTTCAAACTTTCTCTTAAACTTCTTCAATGCTCTCTCGATGTTCTCGCCATCTTTTACTGGTACTACAATCATACTTTTTTGTCTTGTTATTTTTTTGGTTATTATTTTCCGATTCTTTTTTGTGGGCGCAAAATTACAGAAACTTTTGATACCGGGCAAGTTTTTCTCCGTTTTTTTGCGGATTAGTTTTTCTCTTCCTGAAATATTGGCTAGGCACGCGGCGGCTGGGCCCGCTCTGCCATATGGAAGCGAGGCGGCGCTTCGGCGCGCCGAAACGCCGCCTCGGTAAGTAGAGACCCTAGTTCGGAATTTGTTTGTTCTTTGCGACCTTGGGGATTGGCAGGCTGGCGATTTCGTGAATCATGGCGTCTGTCATCTCCTGGAGTTCTCCGCTTTCGACGCGGGCGTCCATGTCGGCCTTGAACTCGTCGTACATTTCGGGGGTCATGCAGTAGAACTTGGTGCCGTAGTCGTCGTTGATGTCCATGGCGACCTGGCGGAGGTAGCCCCAGAGCTCGAAGTAGCGGAACCAGTTGTAGCCCGTGACGGTGGAAATCTTCCAGATGAAGTTGAAGATGTAGGGCACCTGGTTGTCCCATGTGTTGGAACCGCTGGCCTTGATGTATTTGTCGATGACCCAGCACGACTCGGGGTATTTCTGGGCGAGCAGGTTGTAGCGTCCTGCCACACCGTTCTGCGCGGCTGCGGCGAGGGCGTATTTGTCTTCATCGGTGTCGGTGCGCCGGAGCGACTCGTAGAGGTCAGGATAGACGTCGGTGTTGCCCTTGAGCATGTACCAGTCGTAAATCTGGAAGATACTGGCCAATCGGTTGCCGAGGGCGCCTTCGTTGTAGGTGGCGGCATGGAGGGAATCTGTGGCGATGGGCTTGATGATGGAGTCTTCCATGGCAAGGTAGGCCTGCTGCATCTTGGGCGAGTAGCTGAAGCGGCTGGCGTTGACGTAGCCGAGGTGGCGGAATTTGCTGACCTTACCCTCCTTGGGGTGCTTGCCCTTGAAGTAGTCTTTGTAGCCTTGCCCGAACTCGTTGGTCATGTTCTGTGTGCTGCACCCCATGTACATGCAGTTGTAGCAGGAGTGCATGTTGTTGGTCACTTCGCCCATGCCGGCCCAGTTGAAGTAGGGCCGCAGCTGGTGCTGGTGCCCCCACTCGTGGGCCACGCCCCACATGGTGGACTTGGAGGCGTTGGTGAAGTTGGCGGGCACAAGGATGTCGGTGACGTCGTACTTGGCGGAGGCGCCGAGGTAGGTCTTGTACATGAAGTAGTCGTAGTTCACGTAGAAGAGGGTGCGGTTGGCGGGCACGCGGTTGTACTTCTCGAGACCGATGAGCTTGTGGGTCCAGAAGATGACGGAGTCGTAGATGTTGATGAGACGGCGGTATTCGCCCTTGGTGTATTTCAGCAGCGACTTCACCTCGAAGGTCATGTGCACGCGGTCGCCCATGAGGTCGATGACGGTGTAGGGCGCCTTCTCGAGCATGGTCTGCATCTCTTCGTTCGAGAGTTTGTTGGACATGTATCCCTGCACGATGCTGTTGACCAGGTGCACGCCGATGGGGGTGTACTTCTCCGGCGTGTCGTTGAAGTAGGAGATGTAGGCCATGCCGCAGGAGTCGTAGGTGTGGGTGATGACGTTCAAGCCGTTCTTGATGGGGTAGTGGTAGTACTTGGGATAGCTGCCTTCGGGCACGGTCCAACTGCAGACGGTGAGGTTGACCTGTGCACCGGAGGGAATGCCGTCGACCACCACGGCGTTCTTGCCCGGACTGAGCATGACGCCGGTGACGCCTTCGAAGATGTCGTAGGCACCGCTCGTGACGAGATCGTTCTCAACGCGGGCGGGGGTGTAGATGCAGGGGTAGGTGCCCACGCGGTACTTCGTCTTGTACTTGCCGTCAAAGATTTGCTGCGCCAGGTTGGCCACGAATGGGTCGCCGATGTTGTCGATGTCTTCCTGAGTGACCGTGGGCTTTAGCTCTGTCAGCAGATTGTCGGCGAAGACACTGTAGTCGCCCGATTTGGTGATGCTCTGGTTGAAGGTCATTTCGGCGCACTGGAAGTATTCGGTGGCGCCGCTGCGGTAGCCGTCCCACACCTCGAACTTGATGGCTTCGACGTTTTCCAGACCGTTCTCGGTCAAGGGGAACGTGGCGCTGACGGCGGCGCTGGAACTGCTGTTGCCTGTCATGTCGACAACGGTGAGGTAGGTAAAGTCTTCCTGACCTTTGAGCTTGTAGTATATCTTGATGTGCCCGAAGACGCCCGTGTAGTTCTGGCGGGAGTCGTAGGTCACGTTGTCAATGCTGGCGCCGTCGAAGTAATAGGTCAGCACGAGGGGGTTCTGTTCGTTGCACGTGCCGGTGTCCACGCCACAGCGGTACATTGTGCTGAGGTTGCCGTCGATGGTGTTCTCAATCTTGTAGCTGGTGCTGGTGGAGACGCTGGCGGTGACGGACGTGGGTTTGATGCTGCTGGGAATAACGATTTTTTCCACGGTGTTCTCACGGTCCTGCGTGATGGTAATGGTGCGTGTGATGCCTTTCTCGGCGTTGGTCAGCGTGATGCGGCCGGTGCGGGGCAGAATCTCCGAATTGGTTTCGGCGGTGTAGTAGATGCCCTGGTTGTTCTTGCCGACGCTGAGCCATTCGACGTCGGTCGTTGCCTCGTAGTCAATGTTGGCGCTGACGCGGATATAAGCCGTGTGTTTGCTCGGCGAGATGTTGCGCGCCGACGTCATCGGCACAATCACGGGCAGGTCATATTCCGTAATGCTCTTCTGTGCCTGCACGGGCTGGGCGGCCACGATGAGGGCCAGGAGCGGCAGGAGAATGCTGTATATTGTCTTTCTCATGGGTATATGCGGTTTACGAGTTATTTGACTTGGACCTTGCGGTTGTTGACCAGGTAGATGCCCTTGGGCAGGCTGACGGTGGTGCCGGTGGTGCGGCCGCTCCATACGGTGCGGCCGTCGAGGGCGACGACGCGCACGTCGGCGGGCTGGCTGCTGCGGAACGTCAGGAAGCCTTCGCCTGCCACGATGCTGGGGCCGTCAGCGCTGAGACCGTGGATGCCGGTGGCGTCGGGGTCATAAACGACGAAGTTGTTGGAATGGATTTCCAGCCCGGGATACTTCGTGCTGGTGACAACGGCGTAGACGCTCTCTTTGGGGTGCCAGAAGCGCACGCGGCCCGAGAGAATCAGGTAGTCGCCGGTGTCGGCATTGCTGCCTTTCACCAGTTCCGTGTTGGTCGTGGCGTCGAAGAGCGTGATGGTTCCCACTTTGGAGCCGCCGGAGTTCTTGATGAATTCGGAGAAGTCGACCATGTGGTCCACCAGTACCGTGTCCATGCCGAAGTCCACGGGTGCCTGCAGGCCGCATACGTAGTTCTTCACCTTGTCGGCGGGGTAGAAATACTGCAGCCCGAGCATGTTGTTCGAGAAGTCGGCCATCAGCACGTCCAGGCCAGCCACCGAGGCCAGCGTGAGCGACATGAGCCGGTTGTTGCTCAGGTTAATGGTCTTCATGTCCGTGGCCGTGCCCAGGTTGAGTGTCGTCAGCTGGTTGTTGTCGGCCCACAGGTCTTTGAGGTCCTCCGTCGGGTTGATGGTCAGACGTTCCATGCTGTTGTTCGACACGTTCACGGTATCCGGTCCGCTCACGCTCAGCGTCACCGT
>CAMZHB010000130.1 GCA_947306605.1 uncultured Prevotellaceae bacterium
AAGAGCACATGGCCGCATCCGCTGGCAACGGCGGCTGCTCCGGCAAGAGCTCCTTCAAACGTTGCCGTCGGCGTCCACGTGTTGGTTTTCGGGTTATAGGTCACACCGTTCGGATGCGTTTGCTTGGCTTCGGGGTTAAAACCGCCGAACAGGTAGAACTGCGGTCCGAGGGTTCCGCTCTGAACTACGGCGCAGGGTTGCACACGCGGCGTGCCGGGCATATCGGGCAGGGTTTCCCATGTCTTGCCGCCGGGATATTTCAGTCGGAAAGCCTTCACTGAACCCGTGCCGTCCGTCTGTCCGCCGGCCACGTAGATGTAGCCGTCTCCGTAAGCCCCGCCCATTTGGTCAAGGCCGACCGGCAGGGCCGCCATCTTCTCCACAGACGCTTTCCCGTTGTCGGCGGACGTGATGCGGATCACGCTGCTTTCACTTTGTTTGCCGTCAGCCGTGCCGCCGATGCAAACAAGGCCGTCGGGCACGCTCACTCCCACTCCATAAGCCAAGGCTACGGGCAGCTCGCCGGCTTTTACCCACGTTTTGGTGTCGGGAAGCAGGGCATGGATGTCGCGGTAGAACGCTTTTTCACCGCCTTCGGCTGCCGGTGTGCCGGGGAAGTTGCACCCGCCGGCCACGTAGATGGTTTTGCCAACGACGCCGGCAAAAGGCGCCGACACACCCTGGTCTCCTCCTACCGTGAGCGGCGGAAATGGTGTGACGCGTGTGTCGTTAAAGCGTTTGTCTGTGCCGGCGAAAGCAGCCACGGCGGCCAGCGCCAGAACGAGGGAAGTCAGTAAGTGTTTCATTTATTTTCGGGTAAAAATTGAAGATTATTTGTCTTTGAGTGCGTCCTTGCGCAGCCCTTCGCGGATTTGCTGCCACTCGTTGCGTTCCGCCACGTGTCCCAATTCGAACACCATCAGTCCCTCCGACCCTTTCAGGCACCAGGCGCAGGCGTCGGTCAGGCCGCGTCCTTTCTTGCAGGCGTAGTCCGTGTAGGCTTGAATGGAACCGATGACGGGGCAGGCGTCCATCACATAGGCCGGATAGCGGTTCATGCACGCTTCGACGGCCCACCAGATGGTGCCGGGGTATTCTTCTGTCCAGGCATATTCGCTGTACGCCCCTATGATCAATGCGTCGAGCAGCGGGGCAAACGACGTCTTGCTGTATGTGGGCGTGTACATGGGGCCTTGAGGCACAAAGCGCGGACTGGCCCAGTTCTGGCCGACGGCATAGCGGATTTCCCAGTCGGTGCCCGACCACAGGTGGAACTGCAGCTTGGGGTTCACGGCCTTCACCGCCTGGCGCACGCGGCCGACGAGACGGGTCACTGCCATCGCGCGGAATTCTATCCACTGCGCATAGAGCGGTCCCATGCTGCCGTTGCGCCGGATGATGTCGTTGCGGTCGGGCACGGGTTGCCCGATGTAACGGGCGAAGCGGTTGAGTGTCGAGTCGCTCATGCCGTATTGCCCGTCCCACCAGCGGCAGTAGTCCAGACAGATGCCTTTCAGTCCGGGATAGTTCTCCACGATTTCCCGGATATAGCTTACCACGAAATCCTGGACCTCGGGCAGTGTGGGGTTGAGCATGGCGGCGTCCACTTCCTCCACATCGCGGATGTCCACCAGCGAGTCGGGACTGTTGCCGCGCATCATCACCTGTGTCTTGCCGTCCCAGCGCGGGTCTTCATAGACCACGCCCTTGCGGAACGTCGTGTTGCCGAAACAGAGCGTCATCATCGTGGCATACACGTCGATGTGGTGTTTCCGGGCCACCTTGAGCCACGTGCCCAGGTAGTCCCACGTCGGCTCCGGTCCGCCCTTCACGTTGCGCTGCGCTTTCGGTAGAATCTTGCTTTTGAAGAACGCGTAACCGTCTGGATGCGCCCGCGGTTGCTGTTGGCGTCCACCCAAATGGATATGGGCTTCCTGACGAGACCGGCAGATGCCGCCCAACAGACGGAAGTCGCTGCTAACCAAAGGATAAAGCTTATTGTTAGAGTCTTTCTCATCGGGCATAAATAAGGAAACTGTTACAAAGGTACTCTTTTTAATTGAGAAGGTCGAATTTTGCAAAGCGAAATTCAAAATTGCGAGCCGCACGACCTCGTGACAATGAGGCTTGCGACCCCTTCGTCGTTCAGAAGTGGGACTTCGGGCCGCAGAAGCGGCGTTTCGAAATGTTGAGACGCCGTTTCTGATTTCATTACCGCTTCGCTCCCGAACTTCGTTCTCGTGATGCCTGCGGCATGGTTCATTTCTAATTTTTCATTGCTAATTATTCATACCCCTCGTGTCCCTACATTTTTAATTCCTCATGGTTCATTATTCATTGAATCTTCGTACCTTTGCGACTCATAGACCCGTTGTCAATATGAAAGCATTCATCCACCGCCTGTCGTCGGCCCTGCTTCCGTTGCTTGCCCTGCCTGCCGCAGCACAGCAGCGCCCGAACATAGTTTACATCATGTGCGACGACCTGGGCTATGGCGACCTCTCCTGTTACGGTCAGCAACACTTCCTCACCCCCAACATCGACCGCCTCAGCTCACAAGGCATGCGCATGACCTCGGCCTATGCGGGCAGTCCCGTGTCGGCACCGTCGAGAGCCTGCCTGATGACGGGGCAACACTCCGGCCATACCTACGTCCGCGGCAACCGGGAACACTGGAGCGGACGTGTGACGTATGGGGAAAACGCCGATTATGCCGTAGTGGGCCAGGAACCCTACGACACCGCCGTGGCCATATTGCCCGAACTGCTGAAAGCCGCCGGCTACCGCACGGGGATGTTCGGCAAATGGGCGGGCGGCTATGAAGGCAGCCCCTCCACACCCGACCGGCGGGGCGTGGATGAATTCTACGGTTATATCTGCCAGTTTCAGGCCCATCTCTATTTCCCGAATTTCCTCAACCGTTACAGCCGCGCCGCAGGTGACACCTGTGTTGTCCGCGAGGTGCTGGAACAGAACATCCGCCACGCCATGTACGGAGAGGACTACGCGAACCGTCGTCAGTACAGCGCCGACCTCATCCACCGGCGGGCTTTGGAATGGCTCCGGCAACAGGAGAAAGACAAACCATTCTTCGGCATCCTGACCTACACCCTGCCGCACGCCGAACTGAGCCAGCCCGACGACTCCCTTCTACAGTCTTACCGGGGCAAACTGCTGCCCGAACGCGAGTACCGGGGCGACAAAGGCTCACGCTATAATCCCACGCCCGAAGGCCACGCACAGTTTGCCGCAATGGTTGCCCGCCTCGATGCCCAGGTGGGCGAGATTATGCAACTTCTGGAAGAACGCGGGTTGGCCGACAATACCGTCCTTATCTTTACCAGTGACTACGGACCTCACGAAGAGGGCGGCGCCGACCCCGGCTACTTCAATCACGACGGCAAGTTCCGCGGGCTGAAACGCTGTACCCACGATGGCGGCATCCGCATCCCATTCATTGTGCGCTGGCCCGGACATATCCCTGCCGGCAGTGAGAGTGACCAACCCTTCGCTTTCTATGACCTCATGCCGACATTCTGTGAACTGGCCGCCACAACCGCTTCTCCCCATACCGACGGCCTCAGCATCCTGCCCACTTGGCTCGGACACCCCGAAAACCAATTGCAACACGACCATCTCTACTGGGAATTCCATGAGACGGACATGCTCGGTGTGCGACGCGGCGACTGGAAACTGGTCGTGCACCACGGCAAGCCCGCACTATACAACCTGGCCGACGACCCCCATGAAGACAATGACCTTGCCGGCCGATATCCCGACATCGTCCGCCTGCTTGTCGGGAAAATCTATGAGGACCACACCGACAGCCCCCTCTTTCCCGTCACGTTGCCACCGCGGCCTTAGCATAAAAACAAAGCGGTACATCCCTGAGGAATGTACCGCTTTTGTATTGCGTTTCCTTCGTTACTGGTTACAGTGACCGAAGAAAGCGATGGCTTCAAGCTCTTGGCGCAGTTGCTGCTCTTCCTCATCGGTAATGTTGCGGAAGGGCGTGCGGTTGCGTCCGAGATCGAGACCCATGAGTTTCATGATGCGTTTGCCGCCGACGATGTTTCCGCGGAAGTGGCAAATGACGTTGATAACCTCTTGGGCGTAGTTCTGCAGGCTGCGGGCATCGTCGAGACGACCCTCGTTCCAAGCCTTCATGATGCCGGTGAGAATGTTGCCGATATAGTTGCCCGTGCCGCTGATGCCGCCTTGCGTGTTGCAAAGAGCCAGGGCGGCGAGGATGGTTTCGTCCTGTCCGTGGAGCATGTCGAACTTGCCGCCGCCGTAGAGGGTGCACTGGTTGAAGTCGTAGAGGTTTTCATAGGTGAACTTGATGCCGGCAAAGTTGGGGATGCGTCCGTCGACAGCCTTGAGCAGGTCAATCATTTGGAAATTGACGTGGTTGAACACGGGGATGTGGTAGAAGTAGAAGGGCAGCGACGGGGCGGCCGAAGCCAGTTGTTCGCAATACTGCACCAGTTCTTCCAACCGTCCGATGGGCGGGAAAGGGGGAGCCATGCAGCCTATGCCCCATGCCCCGATGCTCTGGGCGTGATTGGCTATGGCGCGGCTTTCCTTCACACAGGTGGCACCCACGTGGACCATGACCTTGAACTGTGGTGTCTGTTCTTTGACCCAAGCTTCGGCCAGGCACTGGCGCTCGTCGTCGGTGAGCATATAGCCTTCGCCACTGGAACCATTGATGAACACGCCGCTGAGACCATTGCGCTTCAACAGGGCGGCATACTGAGGGATGACAGACGTATTGATTTTGTTGTCTTCCGTAAATGCTGTGAACGGGGCCACCAGCAAGCCTTTTATTTTTTCCATGATGATGTAAGTTAGTTTTCTAAGATGCGACGGGCCATGGTTTCGCCCAGATTGCGGCAGGATGCAGCCACGGTTTCGTTAAATCCTTGTTTCATTTCCACGGGTTCGCCCACGAGTTCCATGCCGGACAGGGAGGCAAATTCCTGCAGTTTCTTGACGGCTTGGCCGGCCCAACTGAAACTGCCGAAGCAACCGACGAGGCGGTTCTTGAGTCCGCGGTGCTGTAGGCCGGTGAGCAGTTGTTCCATGAGGGGATAGATGCCGTTGTTGTAGGTGGGGGCACCGAGTAACAGGCCTTTGAAGCGGAAAGCGTCGGCCAGGAGGTAGCTCTCGTCTGTGCGGCCCAGTTTGTGCATGGTGAAGTTCTTCAATCCGCCGCTTACCAGACCTTCGGCCACGCTCTCGGCCATCTCGGTGGTGTTGCCGTACATGGTGCCGTAGATGAGCGTGGCGCCGGCTTCGCCTTCATAAAGACTGAGACG
>CAMZHB010000131.1 GCA_947306605.1 uncultured Prevotellaceae bacterium
AAGGTGGGACTTCTGCGCGCAAAGGCGGCGTTTCAAAAGTTTGAAACGCCGCCTTTGATTGGAATGAAAAATTAAATTGGACACATGATGCCTTCGTACTTGCGATGGCTTATCCTTGTCTCAATTTAAAATATCTGTGCATCGTTTGGCGGCGGTGTGGAAATAATGCTGTAAATTTGTAGCATCAAAACAAAAAATTAAAACGGTAAACGAATGAAAGCGAAAAGAAGTATGATTGTTATTCTGCTTGCAGCGTTCTGTCTGACAGTGACGACGCAGGCAAAGGTGAAAGACTCGAAGACGACTTATGCCAAAGAGGTGCTGCAACCTTATGTGGACAACGGCCAGCTGGCCGGTGCCATCAGTGTGTTCTATAAGGACGGCGTCCAGGAGACCTGCTGCGCGGGTTACGCCGACGTGTCCCAGAAACGGCGCATCACCATGAACAGCGCCTTCATGCAGTGCTCGCAGACCAAGGGATTCTGCGGTGTGACGATAGCGAAACTGGTGGAGGAGGGACGGCTCTCGCTCGACGACCCCGTGTCGAAGTATCTGCCGGAGTTCAAGGAACTGTGGGTGCTTGACGGCGAGAAAGACGGTGTGAGGACTTTCCACAAGGCGAAAAACGTGCTGACGGTGCGCATGGTGCTCAACCACACGGGCGGTTTTCCCTTTGAAATCAGTGCCAAGCGCAGCGACGTGAGAGGCGGCGGCTGGTCCGGCGGCGCTCCCATCCGTCAGACGGCTTCTATCGCGGCCGCTTCGCCCCTGATGTTCGAGCCGGGTACCCGCGAGATGTATTCCAATACGGGCATTGACATCGGAGCCGCCGTGGTGGAGGTCATCACGGGCATGAAGTGGGAACAGTATCTCAAGAAGACGGTGCTCGACCCGCTGGGCATGAAGTCCACCTGGTTCTGGCCGACCGACAAGCAGATAAAGAAAAAGATTGAGCTGTATGAGTTCAAGGATAACGCTCCCGCCGTGTGGCGCGAAGAGATGGGCTCTCAGCAGCGTCCCTATAACGACTCCCACGTGTTCGCTTCGGCCGGTGCCGGCCTGTGGACGACGGCCAACGACCAGCTGAAGTTCTACAAAATGTTGATGAATCTCGGTCTGGGCGACAACGGTGTCCGCATATTGAAGGAAGAAACGGTGAAATCCATCTTGGCTTGCAGCACCCGTCCCGAAGGCATGGGCGGCTACTCGCTCGGCCTGTCTGCCCCCGTTAAGGACAACGAGGACGCGTGGTTCGGCCATGGTGGCGCATGGGGCACGAACTGCATGGTCAACTGGCACAAGAAGGAACTGAAGCTGTGGGTTATCCAGTGCGCCGGCGGACGTCAGCCCTGGCAGGCCGGCGTGAACAAGGCTGCGGAGAAATTCTTCGCCCAGTCGTTCGGCCGCTCCGGCGTTGACGAATATACCGGAAGAATCGGTGACAATGTCCGTAAGTAACCGGCAGGAATCAAAAAAACAAGCGGCGCTCCGTGGGAAACGGGGCGCCGCTTGCGTAAGGGGAAGGTGTGCCGCGCTTAGAGGTCGCGTCCGATGTCGCGGCGGTAGTAGCGTGCGGTGTATTGGATCTTTTGCGCGTTGGCCATGGCGCGTGCCAGGGCATCGTCTTTGTCGCGTCCGTAGCAGGTGACGCTGATGACGCGTCCGCCGGCCGTGACGAGCTGCCCGTCTTTAATGGCGGTGCCGCTGTGGAAGACGATGGCGTCGTCCAACTGGTCGAGACCGCCGATGGGGAAGCCTTTCTGGTATTCCTGTGGATAACCTCCCGAAACGAGCATGACGTTGACGGCGGCGCGGGGGTCGAAACTGATTTCGCGACGGTCGAGGTCGCCGGCAATGACGCCTTCGAGCAGTTCGACAAGGTCGCAGCTGAGACGCGGCATGACGGTTTCGGTCTCCGGGTCACCCATGCGGCAGTTGTACTCGATGACCATGGGATCGCCCTTGACGTTGATGAGTCCGAAGAAGATGAATCCCTTGTAGTCGATGCCTTCCTGAGCCAGGCCTTCGACGGTGGGCCGCACAATGCGGTCTTCGACTTTCTGCATCCATTCGGGTGTGGCGAAGGGAACGGGAGATACACTGCCCATGCCGCCGGTGTTGAGACCGCAGTCGTATTCGCCGATGCGCTTGTAGTCCTTGGCTTCGGGGAGGATTTTGTAGTGCTGGCCGTCGGTGAGCACGAAGACGGAGCACTCGATGCCGTCGAGGTACTCCTCAATGACAACCTGTGCCGAGGCGAGTCCGAACATGCCGCCGAGCATCTCTTCGAGTTCCTTGCGGGCTTCCTTGAGGGTGGGGAGGATGAGTACCCCTTTGCCGGCACAGAGGCCGTCGGCCTTGAGCACGTAGGGCGGCTCGAGCGTGGAGAGGAACTTGAGGCCTTCTTTCAGTTGGGCCGTGTCGAAGGTCTGGTAGCGGGCCGTTGGGATGCCGTGGCGTTGCATGAAGGCCTTGGCGAAGTCCTTGCTGCCTTCAAGACGGGCACCAGACTTGGAGGGTCCAATGACACCGATGCGGTTGAGACCGGGCGTCTGGTGGAAGTAGTCGGCAATGCCGTCGACCAAAGGATTCTCTGGTCCTACGACGAGCATTTGTATGTTGTGGTCGAGGGCAAACTGACCGATGGCGGGGAAGTCGGACACTTTCAGGTTGACACACTCGCCGAGTTCGGCCATGCCGGGATTGCCGGGGGCAATGAACAGTTTCGTGAGCTTGGGGCTTTGGGCAATTTTCCATGCGAGGGCGTGTTCGCGGCCGCCGCTGCCTAATAATAGGATGTTCATATTGAATTGAGAATTGAAAAGTTTTATTTCAAGTGGTCTTCGAAGTAACGGGTGATGTGCTCGTAGAGATGTACGCGGTCGTGTCCGGTCATGTTGTGCTCTGCACCGGGGTAAGTGAAGAGATCGGGGTGGGTGCCGGCGTCGGCACAGGCACGGAGGAACGACAGGGTGTGCTGGGGTACGCAGACGGGATCGTTGTAGCCGAAGACGATGAGCAGCCGTCCCTTCAGATTGCCGGCCCGCAGGCAGAGGTTGTTGTCGCGGTAGCCATCGGGATTAGTTTGGGGCGTGTCCATGTAGCGCTCGCCGTACATCACTTCGTAGAGTCTCCAGTCGATGACAGGACCGCCGGCAACACCGGCTTTGAACACTTCGGGGTAGGTGAGCATGAGATCAGTAGTCATGAAGCCTCCGAAACTCCAGCCGTGCACGCCGAGACGGGTGGCATCCACGTAGGGCAGGCTCTTGAGGAACTCGACACCGCGCATCTGGTCGTGCATCTCCTCGGTGCCGAGATGCTGGAACGTGACGTTTTCGAAGTCACGCCCTCGTTCGCTGGAACCACGGCCGTCAAGGATGAACATGACGTAACCGAGCTGGGCCATATAGATTTCCCAACCGCGGTAACCATAGCCCCAGGAGGCGTTGACAAGACGTGTGTGCGGCCCGCCATAGACGTAGATAATGGCGGGATATTTCTTCTTCGGGTCAAAGTGGACAGGTTTCACCAGGCGGTAGTAGAGGTCGGTCTTACCGTCGGCGGCCTTGAGGATGCCGCAGGTAATTTCGGGCACGGCATGACCTTTCCACTGGCCATAGTTTTCAAGCAAAGTCACCCGTTTGTCAGTAGTGGTATGTACTAAGTCCACCTTACGGGGAACATCGGGCGAGGTCCAGGAGTCAATGATTTGGCTACCGTCGGGCGACAGTTTTGCGCTGTGAACGCCCTGACCTTCGTCAAGTTGTGTAGCTTGTCCGTTGTCCACATTGACGCTGTAAAGGTTGTGTTGCAGGGGGGCTGCCCACGTGGTGCTGACGATGATGCTGTGCTGTGTCGCGTTGAAGCCGAGGAGATCGAGCACGACACCGCCTTTGTGTCCCTGTGTGAGGTTGCGCAGGGCGCGTCCCTGCTTTAGGCTGTAAAGGTAAAGGTTGTCGTAGCCGCTTTGTTCGCTCCAATAGATGAACTTGTCGTTGTCCCACGGCAAGAAAGTCAGACCATGCTGGGGCTCCACGTATTTGGCGTGCCGTTCTTCCATGAGCATCTTTTCCTGACGACCGGTGGAAACGTCAAATTGGAGCAGACGGGCATGGTTTTGGTCGCGGTTCAGATTGTAGAGATAAATCTTGCGGCTGTCGGGACTCCAAGTGATGCCGCAATAGTACTGGTTTGTGTTGTCGCCCGTCTCGAGCCAGACGGTTTCTTTCGACTTGACGTTATAGACACCGATGCTGACCTTGTGGCTGGGTTGTCCGGCCATGGGGTACTTGATGGGCTGTGGCTGGGCAATGCGGTGTGCGATGTCGACGAGCGGATAGTCGGGCACCATGCTCTGGTCCATGCGGTAGAAGCAAAGGTGCTTGCCGTCGGGGCTCCAAAAGGTGCCTTTTGTGATACCGAACTCATTTCGATGGACGCTTTGGCCATAGACGATGTCGTGACTGCCGTCGAAACTGACCTGCAAGGCTTCGTCGTCGTTGCCCGACCGATTGGTCTTGGCTATATACAGGTTGTTGTCGCGGTTATAGGCCACCATGCCAGCCGCAGGGCAGTAGTCGTGCCAACTGGCCGCACTTTTGAAGGCAATGTAGTTTGTCAGTTTTTTGAGTTTCCAGTCATAAAGAAGCAGATACTTGTCGTTCTGCAGCAGCAGTTCGCTGCGGGTGGCGTCGGGAAATTTGGCTCCGCCCATCGACGGACAGCCTTTGGCGTCGAGACCATTGGCCGTCATGGCGTCCTTCACGTCTTGCTGTTCTGCCAGGGTACCCCAGCGGTTGCCGGGATTGAGGATGCTGCATTTGGTGCTTTCCAGTCGGATGAGGCGGTTTCCCCACCAGATGTTGCTCATCGTGGTAGGCTGCATGGCACGGTAGCTCTTGCCGCCCGGGATGAGGTCGTCGAGCGTGAAAGGTTTCTGTTGGGCTGTGGCGGTCAGTGTGCTCACGAGTATTATCAGTACGAGTATTATCAGTAGGAGTGAATGTTTAGTCTTCTTCATCTTCGTGTCGGTTGAAACGGCGGTTGTTGTTTCCTTTTGACTTAAATCCTTGCGATTTCCATCCCTTGCCGAAGTCATTGCCGCGTCCTTTGCGTGGAAAACCTGAACGGTTGTCTTTGTGGTCACCGTGTCCGTATGACTTGCGTGATTCGTCGTGGCGGTTTCTGTTGCGGTCCTCCTTCTGGCGCTCTTCGCTGAAGCGGCGGCGCTCCTCGCGTTGCTGACGTTGGATGAATTCACGGTGGCGTATTTGCATGTATTCGGGAATTTCGCTCGGTTCGTCTTCGGTCTCGT
>CAMZHB010000132.1 GCA_947306605.1 uncultured Prevotellaceae bacterium
CGCCCTGATACATCTCCGTAAAGGCCAGATAGGCCAGGCGGTCCTTGCCTGCCGGTTCGGTCCACGTGCGCAGGCTGTAGGTATAGTTGAGAAACTCGGGCACGGAGTCAGGGTGGAACGTGGCGTCACGGATGTCGCTGCGCCAGGCCCGCTCGTAGCGTGCGGCGAAGGTATCGACCGTGGCCTGTATGGTAGGCATCACGGGCGAGTGGTCTTCTATGATGTCGAACAGCCGGGCTGCCATCAGCGTGTCGTTGATGCGCTTGGCCGCAGGCGCGTCGCCGCGGGCGTAGAGCAACTTGATGTCCACTTCGTAATAGGGGGTCTCGCGGTCCTTGTAGAGCGGCACCTGGCGGCGCACCACCACGGAGTCGAACGCGAGCGTGTCGGCCGGCGTCACCAACGTGTCGGCCGGGGCGACAGCGGGCGCCGTCTTCTGATGGCAAGCCGTCAACAAACTGGCGGCCATAAGGCATAGGGCAATACTGTGAATTCTTTTCATCGTTATTCTGTTTGAAATTCGGTAAAAGGGGTTCTTTCGTCCTGCAAAAGTATGGTTTTTCCTTCATACCGGCAAAAAAGGTACAAAATATTTTGACAAACGGCAGACGGAGGCCTGACTTCGGCCCGCAAAGGCGGCGTTTCGGCGCGCAGAAACGGCGCCTCGAAATTTCGAAACGCCGTTTCTGATTTGCCTCATTTGACGTCTGCCGAAAATCAGCGGGTTACAACCCCTCCGGTTTTGCGGTGAATATCATGACAAAAAATTACCCCGCGCCACTTCGGTTGGCGCGGGGTAATTTATATGTTCAGAATGAATCCGAGTTTGGCTTATTCTCCATCGAGAGGATAAATGTACAACTCATCATCTACGGAAAGCAGCGTGGTATATTCACCATCCCGAATAACGTCGCATTCGCCGGACAGCTTCCAGTAAGGATCGTAGCCTGCTTCTTCAACAAATTCTGGTGCAATCAGTTGTCCGTTTTCATCTGCTCCAAAGAAGAAATAAACGGTGCCATAGCTGCTGTAGGTCCATCCTGTGGCATATCCACCGACAGGTTTGCCTGAAGCGTTGGTGAACGTGGGGATGTTCTTCTTCTCGCCATTAAACACGCCGGTCCACTTGAAGTAGAGCGTGGGCGTGCCGTTGACAGACTTGATACGGTAGAGCTTGAGGAACTCGGAATATTCCACTGTCAGGCCATCGATATAGGCCTGACTAGCATCTCCGGTGACCGCATAGATGAATATACTGCCATATACGGCAGAAAAGCGGGGCACATAGTCCTCCTTCGCGATGTTAAAGGACATAGAGGGGAAGTTTTTCGTTTCCTTGTACTGGTTAGTGAATTCCTCAGGAATTTTCACTTCGAACCAGAAATCTTCGAAGGCAGGCATATCGCCTACGATGTCCACGGTAACGGTGGCTTCCGTTTCACCGTCGGCAAAGGTTACGCTCTCGGGAGCAGAGAACTCTTCGGGGATGGAAACATAGGTGAGGGGCACGGTAAGCGCACCTTCACCGCTTTCGCGAACCAAAGTGAAGGTAAACGAAGTGGCATCGATGGGCAATGTCTTCTGCGATCCTTCATTTAGGAAACCCACGGCATGTTGTCCGGGCTCTTTACCCGGCGTGTAGTCATCGTCGTCGCTGCACGAGGCAAACGAGAGACTCATCAGAGCCATACCGGCTATCAGGAAAAGCTTATTCAGTTTCATGATTTCTTTACTTTTAAAATTTGGGTTATTGTATTAGTCGGTCACACCGTCACGCAGACCCGGGTTCTGACCGGCAATGGGAATACTGCCTTCCGAGTTGTCCACGATGCCAAGGTTGGTGTCCTTTTCGTCGCTGGGGAAGCGCAAGTTAAGCCAGCCGTCGTCAGCAGCCACGTTGAACACGAATGCTTCGGAGAAGTTGCAGGTGTTCGGACCGTGGAAGCGCACGATAGGCTTGTTCAGACGCTTGACATCGGCGGTGAAGAAACCTTCGCCCCAAAGCTCTACGCGGCGTTGGAACCAGATTTCGTCAGCCAGAGTGCGGCTGGAAGGAATCTTGTAGTTCGGGTCACGGTAGGTCTTCACGAAGTTTTCGAGCTTCGTCTTGGCCTCGGCTTCCTTGCCGCTCTTGGCCAGACCCTCGATCTCGATGAGAATCATTTCCTCGGCGCGCATCAGAGGCCAGTCGTTGATGTTGAGCGTGGAAGCGCAGCCGTCCTTCATACCGAACTTCACGTTGGTGTAAGGCTCATACTTCATCTTCACATCTTGAATTTCAAGATCCACCAGTGCCTTGCCCGTCACACCGTCCCAACTCTGGGTATCCAGGAAGGGCGACCAGCATTCGCCGTCGAGCCACCACTGCTTGCGGATGTCGGTGGAAGGAATCTTGTCGTAAAGCAGCTTGTTGATGACAGCCGTGCTCTGGGTGGCAGCACCGTAACCGTCGCCGCTGAACGGGGACAGCCAGGAGGCAGCTGTGCTATTGCCGGGGAAATAGCCCACGGACAGCATGGCCTGGGTGATGGCGATACCCCACATCCAGTTGTGGTCGTTGAGGTCGTAGAAATAAGGCTTCGACACCTCTTCGCGGGTGTAAGGCGTGTAGCCCTTCAGAGCGTTGGCGGCGTCGGAAGCAGCCTCGGCATACTTGCCCATGTAGAGGTTGGCGCGGGCACGCAGGCCGTAAGCCACGTTCTGGTCGATGTACTGCTTGGTGGAGCGCTTGAAGCCTTTCAAGTGTTCAATGGCATAGTTGAGGTCGGACATGATGGAGTCGTACACCTCGCGCACGGTGGCACGGGGATTGTTGGCCATGTCGACACCTTCCTTAATCATCGGCACGCAGGGCTGGTCGGCAGCCGTCATATAGTTGAACTGGAAGTAAGGAGCCAGCGACAGGTAGCAGAAGGCACGCATGGCGCGGGCCGAAGCCACCTTGACTACGGAAGCCGAGTCGGTGGAGCCTGCAGGGATGGCATTGATCACGTCATTGGCCAGACCGATGTGACGGTAAGGAATGGTGTAACGCATGTACGGGTTAGCATAGTCGGCATCGCGGGTAGAGAGTTCACAAGCGGTGGTGAACCAGTTGTAGCCGTTGTTCTGGCTCGACATGTCGGCACCTTCGAGATCCTGGCTGATGGCAGCCGAGATGAATCCGAAGTCGTCGGCACGGCGGGCAGCAGAACCACCCCAGGATTCATAGCATACATGAGGCTTGCCCATGTTGGCATACATACCTACGAAAGCAGCCTCGGTGCGCGAGGGCACTTCCTTGTTGGTCTCCTGCAACTGAGCGGCAGTCAGACTGCCGCCGGCAGGCTCCATGTTGTCCACGTCGTCGCAAGCGGCAAACAACAGGACTCCGAGCATTATTATGAAAATCTTATATAGTTTCATCTTTCCTATTATTTTTAACTTATACAATCGTTATTTCCATTATTAGAACGTCAGCGAAATACCGAATACGAGACTGCGCATGGTGGCGTAGCCGCCGGTGTTCAGACCGGAACCACTGGTCATGCTGCCGATACCGCTGATGCTGTAACGGGGATCCATACCCTTACGCTTGCTGGTTACGAAGAGGTTTTCACCGGAAACGTAAACACGCACGTTGGAAAGGGCGGCTTTCTCAACCAAAGTCTTGGGCAGGGTGTAGCCCAGGGTGAGGTTGTTCAGTGACAAATAGTTTGTGCTCGTCACGAAGCGGTCGATAGGCGTCTGTGAGCCTGAACCCGGGTCGTCGGCAGCAGCTACGCTCAGACGAGGAATGTTGCTGTTGGGGTTCTCGGGGCTCCAAGCCTTCAGAATGTCTTTGTGCAGGGCGGAACCGGGACTCTGGCCGTTGTGCATGAGGGCCTGGTAGGAACCGTCGTACATCTTGCCGCCGAGAGAGAAGGCGAACTGGGCGCTGAGGTCGAAGCCGTAGAACTTCACACCGGTGCCGAAACCGCCGATGAGGTCGGGCAGCGAGGTGCCGAGGTCATATGTGTTGGCCTTGGTCAGGTCGTTCGTCGTAGTGGTAATGGTGTTACCGTCGGCATCCTTGGTGTCTCTGTAGTAGAGGGCTTCACCGGTTGACTTGTCAACGCCGGCATATTTCACCATGTACATTTCGTAGAGCGACTTGCCCTCCTTGATGATGCGGTTGCTGTACTTCAGACCTTCCTTAGGAACGGTCGGGTCGAGCTTCGTAATCTTGTTGTAGTTGTGGGTGAAGTTGAGGTTAACGTCCCACTCGAAGTTGGTTGTGCGAACGGGCACACCTTCCAGGCTCACTTCGATACCGGTGTTGCGCATGGCACCTACGTTGACGGGATAGTCGCTCACGTTGTAGCCTGACGACAGGGGCAGCGTGCGGTTGTAGAGCAGGTCGCTGGTGTTGCGGGTGTAGAACTCGATGACACCGCTCAAGCGGCTGTCGAACATGGCAAATTCCACGCCGAAGTTCCATTCCTTGTTCTTTTCCCAGGTGAGCTCGTCGTTACCTTTGGCTGACATGGCCACGGAGTACTGGCCGGTTTCCTCGTTATAAGAAGTGGTGTAGTAGTCGCTGTAAGCGTGGTAGCCTATACCGAGGTCGTTACCCTGGCAACCCCAGCTGGCTTTGAGCTTCAACTCGTTGAGCCACTTGTAGGGTTTCATGAACTCTTCCTTGGTAATCATCCAGGCGGCGCTGAGGTAGCCGAAGGTACCCCAACGGTGGCCGGGAGCGAACTTGGAAGAAGCGTCGCGGCGGATACCGGCGGAAGCGAAGTACTTGCTGTCATAGTCATACATCAGACGGCCGAAGAAACCTTCGCGGGTCAGTTCGTCGCTGTTTGAACTAACTGACTTGTTCTTGGTACCCTTGGCGTTGTTCAGTTCGCCGATGTACGGGTCGAAGAGGTGGTCGTTTTTGCCGCTGAGTGCGTTTTCCGTAATGTTGGCCTGTTCGTAACCCACGAGGACGGTACCGTTGTGCTTTTCGGCAAACGTGCGGGTATATTGGGCCAGATACTGCTGCGTGATGTTCTGCAGGCGTTCGTGGCCTACGGCGGCTACACCGTCGGAACCGGAACCGCCACCGTAGCGTGCGGCCAGACTGGTGCTGCGGCCGTTGTAGATTTCAGCGCTCAGGTTAGCCGTCAGGCTCAGGCCTTCGATAGGCGTGATGACAGCACCCCAGAGTCCGCGGAACAGGTCGCTGGTGAAATGGTCGCTGTCGTAGGCGTTGTCGCGCACGGCGTTGCCCACGATGTTCGGACGGGTGAAGTTGGTCTGGTTGGCATCGTAAATGATACGGCCGTTTTCACGCATGATG
>CAMZHB010000133.1 GCA_947306605.1 uncultured Prevotellaceae bacterium
GTACTGCGAAAGTGGGAGAGTAGGTCGCCGCCGTTTTATTGAGGAGTCCGTTCCGAACTGGAGCGGACTCTTTTTTGTTGGCTTTTGGTGAAGGGAAATAGTGGCTATAGTGATTATAGTTACTATAGTGGCAATATTTCGTGAAAGATTGATTTATTTAGCGGCATTTTTTTGTGAAAGGGCGTTTTTTATCTAAAGTTTTGTTGGAATGTAAAATAGTTCTTATCTTTGCAATAATTATTAACGAATAAACTACGCATGATGAAGAAATTACTATTACTTTCGATGCTTTGTACTGTGATGGGGGCTTTGAGTAGTGTGATACAAGCAGCCAATTACGATTTGTACATAGCCGGTACGCGGGTGACGGATGATAACAAGGCAGACATCCTCGGTAACGGAGCGTTCAGCTACGAGTCATCAACAAAGACGCTCCTCCTGAAAGGCGATTATGAATTGGCTGCTTCCAGCTCAGAAAGTGTTATTGATAATAGAAATATCGAAGGTCTTGTCATTGATGTTACGAAAGATGTCACATTGACTTCAGGGAATAGTATGGCAATTTACTTAGGAGCTTCTTCTACTATTAAGGGGAGTGGTAAGCTGACTCTAAAGAATCCTGCCCTTTCTACTATTTATGTCCGTTATGGTATAGGAATTAACTATGCCAATCTGACTTTGGACCATGTGACCATCAATTCGGAATGTGATGCTGGTATTTATGGGCTTAGCAATAATTATACTGAAAGCCTGATAATAGATAACTCGTCGCTGATTATTTCGAATGCTCGCTTTTCAGGTATAGGAGATTTAGGTTCTCTGACCTTAATAGGTAGCAAGATAGCCACACCGGCTGAGTCATACTACGACAAGTCTCGACGGCGGGTTGTGGATAAAGATGGTAATGCTGTGATTAACCTCTCTATCTTACCCGAAGCCGATCTCTACGATCTCTGGGTAGGTGGCACGCAGGTGTCAGCCGGAATAAAGGATGATATACTTGGCGATGGCAAGGTAAGCTATGAACCGGAAACTTCAACGCTCAAACTCGACGGTGCCACCATAGACGTTAACGGTACCAACAAGATAGGCATAAAGTCGTCAGTGTCCGACCTAAATATCGTAGTATTTGGTATTAATGCAATCAATTCTCCTTCCGGTTTCGGCATTTGGGTGGAGCCCGGCTCTGGAACTGTCACCTTCAAAGGGGGCGGCTCACTGGACATCACCTCATCTAACGCGGGCTTTTCTACTTATGCCAACGTAGTATTAAATAATGTACAGTTGTCGGTGCATAATATAGGAGACTACATCGGAATGGTTGGCTTGAAACTAAATAGCGACACAGGTCCTCTGCCGACACTGACCCTGACAGGTTCAAGAGCCGAACTCAAGGCTTTTGGCGGTCGTAGTTATGGCAGTTTGGGTTCACTGACCGGTTTCAGCGGACTGTCATTGTCAGACGGCTTGTATATTACGGCACCCTACGGAGCGACGTTCGAACCCGGAACAGGTATAGTGAAGAAAGGCAGTGCGGTAGTAAACGAGTGGGTGATACTCGGGCCATTTGTCTCCACGGATATTTGGGTGCGCGCTACGCAGGTGACAGGCAGTAACAAGGACGACGTGCTTGGCGACGGCAAGGTAAGCTATGACCCGAAGACCAACGTGCTGAAGCTGAAAGGTAGCCCGTCGGTGCCAGACAACAGCCTGTGGGACGTGAAACTGGCTGAGAAGGGCGACGCCGCGTTGTCCGTGGCGCGTGTGGTGACGAAATGGCTCGGCCTGTCGCTGAGCGATGCAAGGGCCTTGGTTAACTCCGCACCGTGTGTCCTCGCGGAACAGATATCGAAGGAACGGGCCACCCTCTTTGGCCAGGCTTTGGAAAAGACCGGTGCCACAGTGAAGCTGGTCAATGCCAAAAGTGGTGTGGAAGAAGATGTGGAGGATGCCTTCGACGAGTTGGCAACCGAGGGGGCCGACATCTACAGCAATGTGGAGGACCTGACGATAGAGGTATCGGGCGACTACGCCGCCTACGGCACGACAGCCGGCATCGCCGTGGACAAAAACACGGTCATCAAAGGCGATGGTGCCAAACTATTTCTTAACGGTGGCACCCATGGTCTGCTTGTCGGCAAGGACGCTTCGGTCAGCATCGAAGACGGCCTGCAACTTACGGCAGTGGGCCGGACGGAACGGGGCATCCATGGGGAATCGAAAGAGTCGTGCGGCCTGTATGTAAGCGGTGCCTCCACATGCGTGCAGGCCTATGGCAACGGAGGGGCTGTGGGTGGTTTCAGTTTCCTGCAACTGAACGACGGTCTGAAAGTGACGGAGCCCCAAAAGTATAATTTCTACAACGGTTATGTGGCAGACTCCGTTGGCGATGCGGTCTATATTGTAACAATCAGTTCTCCTTTCAATCCCGCCGACGTGAACCGCGACGGCACGGTGGACTCGGCGGACATCGTAGCGGTCATCAAGGAAATGCCCGACGGCGACAAGAAAGCCGACGTGAACGGTGACACGGTGATCGACTCAGCCGACATCGTGGCTGTGATTAAAGCTATGAAATAGCCATGAGGCTATTTCATAGCTACTTTCGGACTTACGTCCTACTTTAGACTTTAAAGGCGGCGTCTCGGAAATCCGAGGCGCCGCCTTGTGTATATTACTTCAGACGTTCGTTTGCAAACTCGATGTACGACTGCCAATCGAAATCGGTTACATCGTGTATTCCTGTGCGCATGTGGTATCCGCATTGGCCTTTCCAGAGATGTTCGTCAGGGGCGGGGAAGGAGCAGTCTCGCAGGGTGTCATACTTATAAAGGGCATAGACTTTGCCGGCTTCCTGCAATGCGAGGAACTCTCCGCGAGGGTCGGCCCACCGGTCCTCTTGCGCGCTGGCCACGTAGACGGGGCGCGGGGCAATGAGGGCGAGCAACTCGTGCTGATCCATGGGAAGCGAGGAAACGTTCTGGCTGTAAGAACGATATTTGTTGCAGAACCACCAGGGGAATGCCCGGTTGATGCTTGGCACGGTCTCGCCATAGTTACGACGTGACAGGGCCGCACCGGAGCAACCTGAATTGTTGGAAATGACCATGGCGAAGCGTTGGTCCTGTGCCCCGCACCAAAGAGCCGTCTTGCCCAAGCGGGAGTGGCCCATGACGATGGTGCGCTTCTTGTCGATGTTTTTCAGTGTAAGCAGGTAATCCAGCACCCGGGAGCATCCCCAGGCCCAGGCGGCGATGGCTTTGCCGGTGTTGTCACGCAGGGCGGCCTCGGAGTTGATTCCAAAGAGCGGATAGACGGATTCTTCGAGTTTGCCGTCTGCATCGTAATAGATGTCGTAGTAATGGAATGTGGCTACGGCATAGCCAGAACTGACGATGCGGTCGTAGGACCAGCGGGAAGCCTGGTTGGCCCGTACAAAAGTAGTGTACTGCGACTCGATGACAGCCGGGTCGTCGGTCGTGGTGGCATTGCCCTGGAAGTTTGGGGAAACGAAGACCGGACACTTCTTCACGCCTTTGGGCATGTAAATCAGAACGAGCATCGTGCGGCTCTGCCCGTTTCCGCTGAAGGTCATCTCCACCTGACGGCGGATGGCCTTTCCTGCGAGGGCGTTGTCGCTTTCTTCGACGACGCGATACTCTGCCACGATTTCAGCGTCGGGCATGACGCCGTATTCGTTGTCCTGAAAGAGTTGCAGAATTTGCGGGCGACGTATCTTTTCCCACGCTTTCTTTTTGGTGATTTGCAGCCCGTCAGGTGTGGTCAACGCATCAGGCAACGTATAACTACCCACCCGGGACTCTTTGTAGTTCGCGTTCTGAGCCTGGACAGACAGACTTGTCAGGAATAGTCCGGCTATAAGAAGGATGGCACCGTTCTTTTTCATGTCGGTGTATATAAAGGAAAAGGTAAAAACTCCGGGCGGGACCGCTGCGGCCGACTATTTCAGCAAGTTGCCGAGGTCGCGGGGCACGTAGAACTTGTCGGTGCGGTCCACATAGGTCATCACCGACGGGAGTTCCACCACGCGGGAAGCAGAACCGGTCAGTGTGACGATGTTGGTAAAGGCATCTATGGTAAGCTGCTTGCCGTTGCGCAGATTCTTTACCACCAGTTTGGGGAACGCGCCTTTCTCTTCCGGCTTCACGATTTCGTAATCATAACCCTTGAAGGCGATGTCGTGGTGCGTGAAAATGCGGTCGGTGAACTGGTCCATCTTGCCGTAGAGTCCGAAGCAGGCCTGCATGTAGTGGGCGAGTTCCACGTTGGTGCTCATTCCCATGGGGATGGTGCCTTTGGGGTGGTAGGCAGCAAGGAACACGTCTTCTCCGGTGTGGCCGAAGGTGGTCCAGCCAAGGTAATTGCGCTTGTTGAGAAGACTGATGACGAAACCTTCCATGTCGCCGCGGGTGCGCAACTCCTTAGGCAGCGGGCTCTTCTCGTAACTCTTGCAGTGAGCGAGCTGGTCCACTTCTTCGTCAGTGAGATCGCAACCTTCGTAGGTCTTGAAGAACGAGCGCACGCTGTCGAAGGGCTCTTCGTTGAGCTTCTGCGTCAGGCGGCGTGCCGACATTTTGTACTTAGCGATGGGACCGAAGACCACATCCATGGGCTGGCGCGAGTAGTTGCTCAGTCGGGAGCAACCGATGCTCATGCCGCTGTTACCGTGGTCGGGCACAATGATAACAGCCGTATTGCCGTCGCGACGGGCGAAATCGAGAGCGACACCACAAGCCTTGTCGAAAGCTAGAAATTCGGGTGACAGGGCGGCGGGGTCGTTGCGGTGGGCGGCATAGTCAACTTGGCTGCCTTCGACCATCAGGAAGAAGCCTTTCTTGTTTTTCGACAATATCTTCAGGGCTATTTCCGTGGTTTCGGCCAAAGACGGTTGCTTGGTGTCGTCACGGTCAATGTCGTAATCCATGTCGCCACTGTGGAAGAGCGCCCACAGTTTCGAAGCCTTGCTGCTGCGCAGGGCTTGCACGTTGTCGCGTATCACTTCGTAGCCATGCTTCTTAAGGTATTCCTCGTGGCGGTCTTTCAGGTAGTAGTTGCCGCCTCCGATAACCACGTCGAGGTTCTGGTGCACCTGCTGTTCGGCAATGATGTCACTGGCACCGCGGTTATAGTAATGAGCCGAACAGTCGGCCGGTGTGGCGTGAGGAAAATGGCAGGTTACCACCAGACCCGTCGACTTGCCCTGCAGTTGCTTGGCTGCTTCGAGTAGGGTGGCCATGGGGCCGTAGGACTTCGTGCTGTCGATGGGGTCTATAT
>CAMZHB010000134.1 GCA_947306605.1 uncultured Prevotellaceae bacterium
TGCAACGGTTACCTCAACGTACAACAGACACTATACATCCCCCCCACCGAAGGCACCAACGACACCACCCTGCAGGTCCCACTGCCGTCGATGAACATCCCCGTACTGGTGCGCAACGTCTTCTACGACTTCGACAAGGCCACCATCCTCCCCTCGTCGTTCCCCGCACTGGAGAAACTCACCGACCTGCTCCGCAAGAATCCCAGCATTGCCATCGAACTGAGTTCCCACTGCGACTACCGCGGCACCGCTGAGTACAACGAGAAACTGTCGCAACGGCGCGCCGAGTCGGTGGTCAATTATCTCACCACCCACGGCATCCAGAAAGAACGCGTCGTGGCCCGTGGCTACGGCAAGAAGCGCCCGAAGGTCATCACCAAGAAATTTGCCGAGATGTATCCCTTCCTCCACGCCGGTGACACACTTACTCAGGCCTACATAAACAAACTCACCAAGAGCCAACAGGATTCCTGTAACGCTTTGAACCGGCGCACCGAGTTCAGTGTGCTCAGCACCAAGTTCGGACTCTTCGACGAACAAGGCAATCTCAAGCCCGATGCCCTCAAAGAGAAAAAGGACACTATCGCTACCAAGAAAACCGAGACCAAAAAAGAAGCAGCCAAGCCTGCCGAGACTGGCAAGAATGCAGCTGACCAGAAAAAGGCGCCTGCTGCCACGGACAAAAAGTCCCCGGCAACCAAAGAAGCTACAACCGAGAAAAAGGCCGCAGCGACAAAGGACTCCACTGCCACAAAACCGGCCGTCACTAGAAGCAAACCCGCCACCAAGGATTCAACGGCAAGCAAAAAACCGGCCGAGACAAAGAAACCCATTACGGCAGCCAAGGACAGCGCCCAAAAGCCTTCAAGACCTTCAAGGCTGATTACCACGAAAGGCTCAACAGACAAAGACAAGAAAAAAGAAGATAAGAAAAAGGAAAACAAAAACAAGGACGACAGCGTGGACGAGATTCTCTAATCGTTACACGCCGCATTCCAACGTGTTCTCCCACTGCACGCCGCCCCGCCAGACCCAAGCGTTTGGCGGGGCGACGTGCTTTCGGGCCAATTTAAACGTAAACGTTACAAAACGTGCGGATTGGTCTCTATTCCTCCGCAAATAACCGACTAAACGGAGCAGAAACGCAAAAACATTTGGGAACAAAAGGCTAAGCCTGGACGAAATCGTAACTTTGCACTTGGAAACAGATATCTAAAACCCGTTGTTGCTGTCATGAACTGGTTACAATCACTCTTTACCGACCTTCCGTCGCCGGCCCACACCATTTTCGTCTTCGCCATCGTCATTGCCGTTGGCTTCAAACTGGGAAAAATCAAAATCGGCAGTGTGGCCCTCGGCTCCACCTGTGTCCTCTTCGCCGGCATCCTTCTAGGGCACATCTACCGCCAGACCGGCCTCGATCAGGGCGGCTATGCCTGTCCTGCCGACACACTCAACTTCATCCAGGACTTCGGGCTTATCCTCTTCGTCTATTGTATCGGCCTGCAAGTGGGGCCCGGCTTCTTCTCATCGTTCAAGAAAGGCGGCCTGCGCCTCAATATAATGGCTTCTGTACTCGTCGTACTCAACATTGGCGTCATGTTCGCCCTCTATTACCTCTTCTTCGACACCAGTAACCCCAAGGACCTGCCCATGATGGTCGGCGTTCTCTGTGGCGCCGTCACCAACACGCCGGGACTCGGTGCGGCCAACCAGACGCTGGGTGACATCATGACCAACAACGCCCACATGGCCAAAGCCATGGATGGCCAGCAGATTGCCGCAGCCTACGCCTGTGCCTATCCTCTCGCCGTCGTTGGACAGATAGGTGCCGCCATTGCCCTGCGCCACATCATGCGCATTTCCCTGCAGGAAGAATCCGACGAAATACAGCGGCAGATGGAGGCCAATCCCCACGCCCGTCCGCACCACATGACCATCGTGGCCAGCAACAAGTCGCTTCAGGGCAAGACACTCTTCGAAGTCAGCCGTTTTCTCGGACGCACCTTCGTATGCACCCGTATCGAGCACAACGGCGTCATCTCGCAGGCCAACAACGACACTCTCTTCTGTCTGGGCGACAAGATGCGCATCGTCTGCGCCGAAGACGACGCCGAAGCCATCCTCGCCTTCCTTGGAGACCGCATCGAGATGGACTGGGACGAAGACCATTCCCCCATTGTCTCCAAGCGCATCGTCGTCACACGCCCCGAAATCGAAGGCAAAACCTTCGGTGAGATGCACTTCAACTCCGTGCACGGCGTCAACATCACACGTTTCACACGCTCCGGGCTCGACCTCTACGCCGACCGGCAGCTCAAACTCCAGATTGGCGACCGCCTCATGGTCGTTGGATCGGAAACCAACGTCGCACGCGTGGCCAACCTCGTCGGCAACGAAATAAAACGCCTTAAGCACCCCAACATCGCGCCCATATTCATCGGCATACTCCTTGGTATCCTCCTCGGCAGCATACCCATCACCCTCTCCGGCATTCCCACACCTGTCAAACTCGGCATCGCCGGCGGACCACTCATCGTCGCCATACTCATCGGACGCTTCGGTTATAAAATACACCTCGTCAGTTACACCACCACCAGCGTTAACCTCTTCGTGCGCGAACTCGGTCTCATCCTCTTCCTCGCCAGCGTAGGCATCAAGGCCGGAGCCGGATTCTGGGACACCCTCATCGCCGGCGACGGGTTTAAATACGTGTGGACAGGACTCATTATTACCGTCATTCCTATTTTAATAATAGGCATTATCTGTCGCCGTCGCTACCACACCAACTACTTCACCATCATGGGACTCATAGCCGGAGGCAACACCGCGGCACCCCTCCTGGGCTTCGCCAGCGAAGTGGCCAACAACGACGCACCCGCCGTGGGCTACTCCACCGTCTATCCCCTCACCATGTTCCTGCGCATACTCACCGCACAACTCATCATCCTCTTCCTTTGCGTATAGAGAAACCCCTCAAAACGCTCGTTTTTTTTGACATTCACGGAATAGAGGCCGGATTTCGGACCGCAAAGGTCGGACTTCGGCGCGCCGAAGCGGCGTTTCAAAATTTTGAAACGCCGCTTCTAATTTGCCATTTCTAATACGCCATAAAAATCAGCAGGTTAGAAAACGTCCAAATTTCAGGTAAAAAAACATGACATTCCCGTCGCGCGAGACAGCATTTTCTTTGAGAGAAATATGGCCGGACACATCGGAATGGCTCAAGTTTTTTGTATATTTGCATCCAAATAGCGAAACTCCGAAAAGAATATGATACAATTCTTCAAAACGACAGGCGGCAGCGTGATTGCCGCAGAATGCGATAGCGCTTTGACAGCGAAAAATTTGGACGCCCTGTGCTGGCTGTTCGGCAATGCCACGGTAGAAAAAGCCACGGCAATGGACGGTTTCTTCATCGGCCCGCGCCGCGAAATGGTGACCCCCTGGAGCACCAACGCCGTGGAAATAACACAGAACATGAACATCAACGGCCTCACACGCATTGAGGAGTATTTCCCCGTCAGCAGCGAGGAGGCCGACTACGACCCCATGCTGCAACGCATGTACCGCGGGTTGGACCAGAACGTGTTCAAGACCGAGCGCAAGCCGGAACCTATCCGTTTTGTGGACAATATTGAGGAAGAAAACGACAAAGAAGGCCTGGCCCTCTCGCCTGAAGAAATAGACTACCTGCACGGCGTGGAAAAACAGTTGGGCCGGCAGTTGACCGACTCTGAAGTGTTCGGCTTCGCACAAATCAACTCGGAGCATTGCCGCCACAAGATTTTCGGAGGCTCGTTCATTATTGACGGCAAGGAAATGCCCTCGTCGCTCTTCGCCATGATCAAGAAGACCACGAAGGAAAACCCGCACCACATCATTTCGGCCTACAAGGACAACGTCGCCTTTGCCGAAGGTCCCGTAGTGGAGCAGTTTGCCCCGAAAGACCAGAGCACCAGCGACTACTTCGTGATAAAAGACATCGAAAGCGTCATCTCGCTCAAGGCCGAAACGCACAACTTCCCCACCACGGTCGAGCCCTTCAACGGAGCATCGACCGGAACAGGCGGTGAAATCCGCGACCGTATGGGCGGCGGCACCGGCTCGTGGCCCATCGCCGGCACGGCTGTCTACATGACAGCCTATCCGCGCCCCGACGGCGGCCGCGAATGGGAAGACATCCTGCCCGTGCGCCAATGGCTCTACCAAACACCCGAACAAATACTCATCAAAGCCTCCAACGGCGCCAGCGACTTCGGCAACAAGTTCGGCCAACCGCTCATCGCCGGCAGCGTGCTCACCTTCGAACATCAGGAAAACGGCGAGAAATACGGTTACGACAAGGTCATCATGCTGGCCGGCGGCGTGGGCTACGGTACCCGTCGCGACTGTTTGAAGAAAGAACCCCGCAAAGGCAACAAAATTGTTGTGGTCGGCGGCGACAACTACCGCATCGGCCTCGGCGGCGGCAGCGTGTCGTCGGTGGACACCGGAAAATACTCCAGCGGCATTGAACTCAACGCCGTGCAGCGCGCCAATCCCGAAATGCAGAAACGTGCCTACAATCTCGTGCGCGCCCTCTGCGAAGAAGACGTGAACCCCGTCGTGAGCATCCACGACCACGGCTCGGCAGGCCACGTGAACTGTCTCTCCGAACTCGTCGAGGAATGCGGCGGACGCATCGACATGACGAAACTGCCCATCGGCGACCATACGCTCTCGGCCAAGGAAATCATTGCTAACGAGAGCCAAGAGCGCATGGGCCTGCTCATTGACCAGGAACATATAGAACACGTGCGCCAGATTGCCGAGCGTGAACGCGCCCCGCTCTATGTTGTCGGCGAAACCACGGGCGACGCCCACTTCTCTTTCGTTCAGGGCGACGGCGTGAAACCCTTCGATCTGGACGTGGCACAGATGTTCGGCCATTCGCCCAAGACCGTCATGGTGGACGAAACCGTGACACGAAAATACGATGACGTCAGCTATGAGCCATCGAAACTGGCCGATTACCTGAACAACGTGCTTCAACTGGAAGCCGTGGCCTGCAAGGACTGGCTCACCAACAAGGTAGACCGTTCGGTGACGGGTAAGATTGCCCGCCAGCAGTGCCAAGGAGAATTGCAACTGCCGCTCAGCGACTGCGGCGTGGTGGCTCTCGACTACCGCGGCAAACAAGGCATTGCCACAGCACTGGGACTTGCCCCGCAGGCCGGACTGGCCGACCCGCAGGCCGGCTCCGTGCTCTCCGTAGCCGAAGCAATCACC
>CAMZHB010000135.1 GCA_947306605.1 uncultured Prevotellaceae bacterium
CACCACGATATCGAACACTCTTTCCCTACACGACGCTCTTCCGATCTGTCGCGGTGAGCACTCAGATAAACATACTTGTGTCCGTAGCGGGCGGCCAGACGCTGCCAGCGGGCCAGACATTCGGTTTCCGTTTCTACCTCGCTCTTGGCCGTATTGGTCACATAGAGTTTTTGGGCTTCACACCAGACACATATGTCGGGCCGCTGCGCCGTCACCCAATCCGTAAACCGCCGGTAGTCGTCGGTTTGACCGTCCCACATGCCGTTCTGGATGTTCCAATAGAGCAGACGCAACTGACCGCGCAGTGACGGCGCGGCCAAAAGCAAAAACAGACAAAGGAGAATGGTGTGCCGTTTCATATACTTCTTTCTTTTTAGAATGCCACCTGCAACTGGGCCTCAATGCGGTTGGCGTCGGGCTGACGGTCGTTGTTCAGTCGCGAATAGAGCACCTGCACGCGGCATTTCGGATAGAACCAGTATTGCAGTCCGGTGGTGTAGCGGCGCGACTGGTCGGCATAATTGTCGAGCCAATCGAACGAAGCCACCAGATCCAGATGTTTCAGCAGTAAGTTATTGACCGTGCCCGTGGCATAGAGACCCTGGCTGTCGCTTTTACCTTCACGTCCCCACATGTATTCTGAGCGGAAATTCACCGGTGCCGTCTTTAACATAGCACCCACGGCATAGCGGTCGCG
This sequence comes from uncultured Prevotellaceae bacterium, assembly GCA_947306605.1. Taxonomy (GTDB): domain Bacteria; phylum Bacteroidota; class Bacteroidia; order Bacteroidales; family Bacteroidaceae; genus UBA6382. Next base: position 698 of record CAMZHB010000135.1, read on the forward strand.
ATGGAAGTTGCCGTTGTGTTTCAGCCCGCCAATGGGTGCAGCAAGGTTGGTCCAACCGCCTAATCCGTCGGGAACCACGTCCATATTGCCTGTACCTTTTATAAGCGAAGCGCCCAACGTGAGTTCTTTTATAGGATTCACACCCAGCCGGGCCACAAAGTCTTTCTGTGAATTGTCATCGCCCTTGTTACGGCCCACGCCGTTCATCAGAGCCAAATCGTACGATAACTTGCCGTCAAGCAACTTACCATACACGTTGATACCCAGATCACGGCCTGCGCTGCCAGGCATCATCACGGGACTACTGCCGCACACCATGTAGTCTGTCACCATGGCCATCGGTGCCACCAGTTCCAGCGATGTCGGCGACAGGGGATTTTCAATACTGAACGGCGTTTTCATTTGACCAACTTTCACCTGCAGTGCGTCGTTCCACTTGTAGTTGAACCACATTTCGTGGAGCGAACTCTTACACAACTCATACATGGCGGAAGCGTTGATGCGGTCCGTAATCTGCGCGTTGCCCATCAAAATGATACGGGCCAATTTGAATTCGTTTTCTGGCTCAGCCGAACTGTCCCAATTGTAGCCGCCTTGGGCATAGCCCGTCAACGTGATGCGTTCCCTCACGGTGTTCACCACATCATTTACCGATTGCGCTTGAAGGGTTGTCAGGCCAATCAGCCCGACAAATAACAAAGTAAGCTTTTTCATAAACATGATATTAATTATTTAAAGTATTCCATGTAACGATTGTACAGGTGATGCGCCTGGATATAGGCCGACTGCGGGCTCATGAAGTGAGAGAACTCGAAGGTAATGGCCTTGTCGTATCCCTGGCGTCCCGCGGCTTCCAGTTTCAGGCGCAGTTTGTCGAATTTAATGGGGAAGAACTTGATGGGCATATCGCGATCGAAACTCTCGGCATTCGTCCAGCACTGCATGCCGTAACGTCGTGCCAGCTGTTTGTTGACCGAAAAAAACGCGTCGAGCTCGTCATAGTCTATGTGTCCGTCTTGAAAAGCACAGGCATCGACCACATCGTGTATTCCGTCGAATATTTCGTTCCATTCGCGTTCATGTTGCTCTATTGACACACCTTCGGCCTTCGTCAACGCGGCACCAGCAGCCGCTACGGCTTTCTTGCCGTCTATCCACGGTGAGATGAATGTGGGCAGACCATTCGACACGTCCTTGCACATCTTGCCCATCTCGTGGAACGTTTCGATGGCGCCGCGCGTCTGACGGCTGATTTCGGTACTGATGTACCAGCCGCCGAAACTCTTGTGATGACCGTAGTGCTTCCACACCTCGTCAATCACGTATTTGTTCATCTCTAATTCCTGTGCCATGTCGCCAGTGTCCCAGTAGTGACCCGAGTCATACAGGCCGAACCAGAATTTCATACCGTACTTGTCGCTCAACCGCAGGAACAGTTCGAGCAAATCCTGCGACGGCATATAACAACCTTTGCCCAGCAGATATTGCGAGGGCCACGTGATGAACTTGCGGTAACCGCTACGTATCATAATAACCGTGTCGATACCCATGGCCTTCATGTATTTGAAATCCTGTTCCCACTCTTTCGGTCCCCAGTTCTGATGGGGGATATCGTGCGAAATCTCGTCAAGGAAGGTACCTGTGATACGCAGGCCTTTGTTTCTTACCAGCAGCGTATCGTTACCGGCGGGTTCAAACGGTTCAGCGGCACGTTCGGCTATACTCAGAGCCGGCACAGCCATGGCAGCGGCACCCGTCAGCGTAGCACGCTTTAAAAACTCACGTCTGTTCTTATCCATTCTTTTTCGTCTTTTCAGTAAGCAAAGTTAAAGCAAATTCGTTACTTTTGCAACACTATTCCACTTGAAAAATGAAACATCTCCGTTTATTCTTTGCTCCGCTGCTGTTTCTGCTCGTCAGTCCGTCCGTTTTGTCACAGACCCAAGGCACCTGGAGCGGCTTTCTTTCGGTACAAGGAAGCAAACTTACCCTCGTACTCCATATTGACAATGACAAGTGTTCTCTCGACAGTCCCGACCAAAACGCCAAAGGCATCCCCGCCACCTTGCGTTTCATTTCTGAAGACTCCGTCAATATCGACATCCCCGTCATCGGTGCCGCTTACCAGGCCAAACTCATTGACAGTGCTCTGCAAGGCAATTTTACACAGCGTGGCTACACCTTTCCTCTCACTCTCCGTCGCGGCGAAACCAAACACGAACGGCCCCAGACGCCCCGACCACCCTTCCCTTACACTACCGAGAACGTCAATTTCTACAATCCCGACGACGGCGCCATGCTCAGTGGCTCTCTTTCTCTGCCCGAACACTTCAGTTCCGACACCCCTGTACTCCTCATGATTACCGGCAGCGGGCTACAGAACCGTGACGAAGAACTCTTCGGTCACAAACCCTTCTTCGTCATCGCCGATCACCTCGCCCGTCACGGCATCGCCACCCTGCGCTACGACGACCGCGGTACGGCCTACTCCACAGGCAATGTCAAGCAAGCTACCACCGAGACCTTCTTCAACGATGCCCTCGCCGGCATCCGCTGCCTCCGTGACCGCGGTTACACCAATGTCGGTGCGCTCGGCCACAGCGAAGGTGGCACCATTGCCCTCCTTCTGGCAGCCCGGAAACAAATTGACTTCGCCGTTACCCTTGCAGCAACAGCAACCAACGGCTGCCAAACACTCAAAGACCAAAACCGTGCCCTGCTCCTCCAGTTGGGCATGTCGGCCGACACCGTCAATGCCTATTGCGACGCTCTCGAACAAGTGCTCGTCAAAACCGTTCAAGCTTACCAGCCAGGACAAACCTACCCGGTCGAAGCCCTGATAGACTCACTGCCACAGACACCGCTGTTGTCGCAAGACCAGCGCACAAATCTCATCGCTGTGGCACGGCAAGTTGAACAACAGGCCTGGATGCGTCACTTCATTACGCTCGATTATAAAGACGACCTAAAAGCCATCCGTTGTCCCGTGCTTGCCCTCAACGGAGAACACGACCTGCAAGTCATTGCAGGTCCCAATCTGGCTATTCTGAAACCCTTTCTCAAGAAAAACAAACGGTCGAAAATAGTCCGCTATCCGCAACTCAACCATCTTTTCCAAACCTGTCAAACGGGGCTGCCCGACGAATACAGCCAAATAGAAGAAACCATTGCCCAGGCGGTGCTCGAAGACATCGTCAGGTGGATTATTTCATTAAAATAACACCTAAAAAACTGCCGGCCGAATAGTTTGTAATTCAGCCGGCATATATTTTCATTTTTCTGGTTCCAGGGTTTTCTCACATTTATTCCCACTCGATGGTGCCCGTGGGCTTCGGCGTGAGGTCATAGAGCACGCGGTTCACTCCCGGCACTTCGGTGATGATGCGGCGTGTGATGTGATGTAACAGTGCGTAAGGAATCTCTTCAATAGTCGCTGTCATGGCATCGCGTGTGTTCACGGCACGGATGATGACCGGCCAGTCCCAACTGCGCTTGTCGTTCTTTACACCCGTTGACTTGTAGTCGGGAACAATGGTAAAGTACTGCCACACCTTGCCGGCCAGACCGTTCTTTGCAAATTCCTCACGCAAGATGGCATCGCTCTCGCGAAGAGCTTCCAGACGATCACGCGTGATGGCACCTGTGCAGCGCACACCCAGTCCGGGGCCCGGGAACGGTTGACGGAACACCATGTTGTCAGGCAAACCCAACTCCTTGCCCACCACGCGAACTTCGTCCTTGAAAAGCAGTTTCACGGGTTCTACAAGTTCAAACTGAAGGTCGTCAGGCAGACCGCCCACGTTGTGATGAGACTTCACGGGACCTGACTCCACAATGTCAGGATATATTGTGCCCTGGGCAAGGAAACTGATGCCTTCCAGTTTGCGGGCTTCCTCTTCAAACACGCGGATAAACTCTGCACCTATAATCTTACGTTTCTGTTCCGGATCTGCTACGCCCGCCAGTTTGTCAAGGAAGCGGTCAACGGCATCAACATAAATGAGATTGGCGTCAAGCTCGTCACGGAACACGCGCACCACCTGCTCGGGCTCACCCTTGCGCAGCAGACCGTGATTGACGTGTACCGACACCAGCTGCTTGCCAACGGCTTTAATCAGCAACGCGGCCACAACGGAAGAATCGACACCACCCGACAGAGCCAGCAGCACTTTCTTGTCACCGATTTGTTCGCGCAATGCGATGATCTGCTCTTCAATGAATTTCTGAGCCAATTCAGGAGTCGTGATGCGCTCCATATCGGATGGACGGACATTACCTGTAGTCATAAAATTTGGATTTTAAATAAATGGTTTTGTTTATAAAATACTAAGTCACTTAATCGTTTAATACTACACTTTATTGAGAGCAAAATTACAAATATTTTTTCGTTCAGTCAATTCTTAAATCTCTTTTTTCAACGGAATGTCAAAATTTTTGATTCGCATTTCTGGTGTTTTATAAACAGTTGATTTTCATTGGATATCAGAAATAGCAACTCAGAAGCGGCGTCTCAAAATTTCGAAACGCCGCTTCCGCGGCCCGAAGTCCCACCTTTGAG
>CAMZHB010000136.1 GCA_947306605.1 uncultured Prevotellaceae bacterium
GTACTGCGAAAGTGGGAGAGTAGGTCGCCGCCGTTTTATTGAGGAGTCCGTTCCGTGAGGGACGGGCTCTTTTTTTTGTGTCCGCTTGCGCAGTACCATGGCGTCTTTTTAGTTCCGCGCCGGCGGAACGGGGCAAGTGGGAGAGTAGGTCGCCGCCGTTTTTGTCGGAGTCCGTTCCGTGAGGGACGGACTCTTTTTTTGTGTTGACTGACGGGAGGGACGGGAGCCGGCGGGAGTGCTGTGTGGGCCGGTGTGTGGTTTTTTCCTTATTTGACGGGGCAATGCTGTGTGTGTGATTTTTTTTTGTTTTTGCGTGATTTTTTTTTCGGAAAATTTGGCTGGAATATAAAAGTGTTTTTATCTTTGCAGTGAAATAGCCCTAAACGGGTGTAAAATGGAAATATAATAACAAATTAAAAAGAATAAGCGATGAACAAATTGAGAACTTTATTTGTGATGGCTGCCCTGGTGATTGCCGGTGCTGCTATGGGTCAGGAGAAGCCGTATCTGACTGCTGAGGACGTGCAGATTGGTTCTGACGGATTAGGCGTGCTTTCTATCAGTATGTCAGCCGATGAAGCAATGAATGCTTGTAACTTCCAGTTGTATCTTCCCGAAGGCGTTGAGATTGATTCTAAAAAGGTTGGTCCATTGACGATTTATACTTCTGCCGGAACAACAGATTTGGTTTATGAAGGATTGTACACCCAAAGTTTTGACCCAAGAGAAGGTTACATGCTTGTAAATTTCTATTCACCAAGTAAAGAGTATGGTTTTATGGCTGCCAGTGGCGTATTGGCAAAAATTACGCTGAAAGCATCTGATGCTCTAGCTAACGGAACTTATGAAGGAAGTTTGAAGGGAGTAGGTATTGCCAATAAAGATGCCGTTTCCGTTAACCAGGGTAAGATTCCCGATGTAACGTTTAAGATTACGAAGGGCCAGACTGGTGTCAAGAGCGCTGTGAACGGTGCTGACAACGGTGCACTGTATGACCTGCAGGGCCGCCGCGTGACGAACCCGCAGAAGGGTGGCGTTTACGTGAAGAAGGGCAAGAAGGTTGTTAAGTAAGGTATACCTTATATTATATAGGAAAACGGCGTCCGGTGACGGACGCCGTTTTTTTGTTGTTAGAAAATGGGGACTGGAGGATGGGGAATGAAGTGGGCTTCTAAAGGCTTTTCCGCGGGTCGCCGGAGGTGACTGCTGGCTTCGGTCAGTTGTCTCTTTCAGAGACGTGGTGCGGTGGCGGCGACTTGCCCTATGGTACTCGCTTTGCTCGCACCATAGGTTAACCATCTCTGGACGTTTCCGACGTCCTGCCTGTATCGGGCGCAAGATGTTGTGCTCCCATGTCAAAATTTTTACCCCAAAATCAGGTGTTTTGTAGCGTGTCTATTATCTCCAATCGTTGGGAACGGCAAACCGGAAACGGCGTTTCAAAGTTTTGAGACGCCGCTTTTGTGGATTGAAACGGCGTTTTTGGGAACGGGTGATGGGAGGAATTAACAATGAAGAATGAAAAATTAAAAATGAAGAATGCCGCAGGCATCACGAGAACGAAGTTCGGGAGCGAAGCGGTAATGAAGAATTAAAAATGAATAATGAAAAATGGGGGATAGGGAATTTGGTGTTTTGTATGTTTTTCTTTATTTTTGCATGGTGTATTATGGCTTATTGTATGGCTACGGATTTAATTTAAAAACGAAAGATAAAGCGATTGTTTATGAAAAAAGTATGTTTGCTCCTGGTGAGCTTGATGGTTTGCAGCTTTGTTAAGGCTCAGACGTATCATGACGCCAACGTCGGCGGCATCCTGTTCGGTCAGGGTTGGACGCAGGAGGTTGGCAAGAAGTATCAGCGTTTCCCGGACCGTGCCCAGTCGGTTGTTCCGAGCGGCGTGTGGAGTTTGTCGAAGAATACGGCAGGCTTGAACGTGCGTTTTGTTACGGATGCGAAGACGATTACGGTGAAGTATACGCTGACTGGCGGTGCCCTCGGTTATACGAATATGCCGGTGACGCTGCAGAGCGGTATAGACATGTATGTTCACACGAGTGACGGGAAGTATTACTGGGTGAGTCCTCAGAAGAAGTTCTCTTTCAGCACCTCGTGTGTTTACACGTATGCCAATTTGGACCCGAAGGGTGTGAGCGGCGAGGATGCTTGCGAGTATGTTGTTTACTTTCCGATGTACAACGGCGTGAAGTCGCTGAGCGTTGGTGTGGACAAGGACAATTCGTTTGAGTTTGTTCCTGTTCCCGAGGATGACGAGCCTATCGTGGTTTACGGTTCTTCGATTGCTCAGGGTTGCTCGGCTTCGCGTCCCGGCATGGCTTGGCCTGCCATCGTTGCGCGTGAGCTGAACAGCAACGTGATTAACCTGGGCTTCTCGGGCAGTGCCATGATGGAGTCGGGCTTGTTTGACATGATGTCGGAGTTTACGAATGCGAAGTTGTTCATTCTGGACGCTATTCCTAACATCAAGAGCGCTCCGAGCAGCATCATCAGCCGTACGCTTGACGGCGTGAAGAAGTTGCGCGCGGTGTCGCAGGCTCCGATCCTTCTGGTGGAGAGTCTGGGTAACTCGAACAAGGTGATGCAGCCGAACGAGGAGGGTGTCGACTCGCGTGGTAACGAGAAACTGAAGGAGGCTTATCAGGCTATTCTGGACGAGGACATCAAGAATGTGTTCTATCTGACGGAGGAGGAAATCGGTCTGACGGAGGACGGCATGATTGAGGGTACTCACCCGAACGATATCGGTATGCGCGAGTATGCCGACGCTTACGTTGAGAAGATCAACTGGCTGTTTGAGAATATCGACACTTCGTCGGTGAACGAGAAGCACCCGTTGTATGACATCGTGCGCGAGGCGAAGCAGATGATGAAGTCTTGGATCTTCGGCAGCAACCCTGGCGAGACACCTGTCGGTCTGAAGAGCCAGATGGAAACGCTGCTTGCCGACGCTCAGGATGCTATCGACAAGAATACGTGCGACGCTCAGTGCGAGGGCATGAAGACGGCTATCGAAGAACTGATGGCTGAAATCCGCTCGACACGCAACCCGATGGACGAAGGCTATTACTACATCGTGAGTGCCTACGACGGCTTTATGGATTACAAGGGCTACGAAATGGGTATGTACACGAAGGGCTCGGCTGTGAACTATGCCAAGCTCGACTCGACGAACGCGGCATATGTGTATAAGTTCACGAAGACGGCGAAGGGCAACTGGGCCGTTCAGAACTGTGCTACGGGTACGTTTATCAATACGTCGGCCGCCCAGAAGTCGCTGGTGATGAGCAACACGCTGGTGACAGAGCAGGTGCTGAAGGAGGAGACCGCGTGGTCGGCCCGCTTCCGCATGTACAACACGGCGAACACGTTGCCTTACATCCCGAACAGCAACTATTTCGGCTCTTCGGACGGTGCGGACGTGTTCAACCAGTCGACGGATTTGTATGACTCGGCTAACCCGTCGAGCACGGCTTACGGCTGGTACACGTGGTATATCCGCCAAGTGACGGACACGGAACTGCTGGAACGCATCATCAACGATATGAAAACGGAAGAGACCGTTGCCCTGGAACAGGCTATGAGCGAAGTTATGCCGATTTATGACCGCGCAATGGACATGAAGGCCGACGAGACAAATGCTCTGATAACGAACGGTGAGGATACGAGCGACGGCTGCCAGTTCTCGTCGAACGCGAAGATGCCGGAGAACACCCGCGTGTGGGGTTACTACCGCAACTTGCTCGACGGCGACCTGGAGTCGTTCTTGATTACGATTCACGACGGTAGTCTGGCCACGCCTCCCGAAACTTTCCACTATCTGCAAGTGGACCTGAAGGAGAATCCTGTGGATGCCTTCATCTTCCGCTGCGGTTGCACGACAGCTTGGCCGACGTTCGCCATCAAGGACGTGACCGTGATGGCTTCGAACGACGGTGAAAACTGGACTCAGGTGGACGAACTGGCGAATCTGCCGACCACGGGCACGTATGATTCGAAGTGCGTGCGGATGTATAAGGAATACCGCTTCGTCCGCTTCGTCGTGACGGCCACGAAGAGCAACAGTCCTATGGTAGGCGGCGGCCCGTCGTTCGCTATTGGCGAATTCCAGATGTACCCGGCCGTATCTGCCGAAGACTCTCCTTATAACACGAACAGCGCCGTGAAGACGGAAACAGACAAGCTGTCGCAACTCATGGAGCAGGCCCGTGCCAAGGTGGCCAACAATACGGCTACGGCTGAAGATGCCCAGGCTCTGAAGGATCAGGCCGACCGTGTGCTCGCTGCCATCCGCGGCGACAATGCCACCGAAGTGCTGGAGGAAAAGATGGAAGAGGCCAAGGCTCTTTATGAAAGAGTGTTCGCTCCCGTTCCTAATACCTCCCAGGCGCTTATCACCGAGGCCGATGACGACGATGAGGCTCACAACCAGTTCTCGTCGAACGCCAAGATGCCGGAGAATACGTCGAACTGGGGTTACTACCGCAACATGCTCGACAATGACCCGGCCACTTACTTCATTACGATACACAGCACGGCTTTCGAACATACGTCCGTGCCTCCCTCAGGCAAACACTATCTGCAAGTGGACCTGAAGGAGAACCCGGTGGATGCCTTCATTTTCCACTGTGTTCCCAACACCACGTTCCCGACCTTCTGTTGGAGAGATTTGACCGTTTCGGCTTCTAACGACGGTGAGACGTGGGATGAGATTACCGATGTGAACGGTCTGCCCAATACCGGTGGCTACGACTCGCCGTGCATTCAGCTGTGGAAGACGTACCGTTACGTGCGCTTCACAGTCAACGGCACCGACAGAGGCTTGGTAGTCGGTGGCGGCGACTGCTTCTGCATCGGCGACTTCCAGATGTATCCCGTGAAGTCTGACGAGGCTTCGGCTTATTCGACCAATGCTGCCGCCAAAACGGCAGCCGATGAACTGCTGGAGGCTATGAAAGCTTCGCAAGAGCTGATTAAGAACAATTCTGCCCTTCAGACCGACGTGGATAACCTCGTGGCTAAGATGGACGCCGTGACGGCTTCGCTGGAAGGCACGATACAGCAGTTGGAAACCTTGATTGAAGAGGCCAAGGCTCTTTATGACGAGGCCTACATGCCTGTTTCCGATGAATCGAAGAAGCTTATCACTGAGGCTGACGACGACGATGACGAGCACAACCAGTTCTCGTCGAACGCCAAGATGCCGGAGAATACGTC
>CAMZHB010000137.1 GCA_947306605.1 uncultured Prevotellaceae bacterium
ATCTGCTTCTTCAGTTCGCCATAGCGGATGCTACAGTCGTTCCACTGGCTCTCAAAGTGGTCATACACTTCCTGAGATGAGCATATCTGCAAAAATGTAAAGAGATTCTGTATGAAATCCGGCTTCGGGCTGTTGGGAACTTCAGGACCGCTGTCCGTAAGTGCCTTCATCACTTTCTTTTTAATGACATTGTCTTCGTCACATAGGTAAATGCAGTTGCCATCGCTCTTTCCCATTTTCCCACTTCCGTCAAGGCCGGGAATTTTTACGGCTTTGTCGTTAAAATAAAAGTTTTGCGGCTCTGGAAAATACTCAACGCCGTAAATGTTGTTGAACCTGCGGGCGCATTTGCGGGCCATTTCCATGTTTTGTTCCTGGTCTTTGCCGACGGGAACCCATTTTGCGCGGTGCTGCAATATATCTGCGGCCATCAAAGTGGGATAAGTCAGCAGTCCGGCATTGACATTGTTCGGCTGTTTACGGGCTTTCTCTTTAAAAGTAGTGACACGCTCCAATTCACCTAAGTAGGTGTTCATGTTGAAGTACAGGTAAAACTCCAGTGTCTCCCGTATGTCGCTTTGAATGTAAATTGTGGCTTTGTCTGGCTCCAATCCGCAGGCCATATACTCGGCCAAAATCGTTTTCACGCTTTGCCTGATATCTTCCGGCTTAGGGTTGGTGGTCAGCGAGTGCCAGTCGGCAATAAAGAAATAGCAGTTGTATTCGTGTTGCATCCGCACGAAACTTTTTACCGCGCCGAAATAATTACCCAAGTGCAGGTGTCCGGTCGGGCGGATGCCACTTAAAACGGTGTCCATTATATATAATGTATTACAGGTCGGAGTAGTTGCAGTTCAAGATGGTGTTGCCGCCATTTATGTCGCCTGTTGTCAGGCCGGCTTTGAACCATTTCATGCGCTGAGCCGAAGTTCCGTGGTTGAATGTCTCAGGTTGTGCGTAGCCACGTGCCTTTTTCTGCAAGTAATCGTCGCCAATGACTTGTGCACATTGGATGGCCTTTTCGATATCTCCGTCTTCGAGAGAGCCGAAGCGCTTGTTGTCGTGATAAGCCCAGACACCGGCCAAGAAGTCTGCCAGCAATTCGAGGCGGACGCTGAGATGGTTGGCTTCAGTCTTGCTAACCTTGTTCATTTGTGCGTGAATCTTGTTCAGGATGCCGAGTTGGTTCTCCACATGATGGCCTACCTCATGCGCAATTACGTATGCATACGAAAAATCTCCGCTTGCGCCCAGCTGACGTTGCATTTGGGTGAAGAAAGACAGGTCAATGTACAGTTTTTGGTCGCCTGAGCAATAAAAAGGTCCCACACTGGCGTCAGCATTTCCGCAACGGCTCTGCACCATATCGGTAAAGAGCACCAGAGTCGGGTTCTGGTAAGTCAGACCATTCTGTTTGAAAATCTCAGCCCAAACATCTTCCGTTCCGGCGAGGATTTGCTTCGAAAATGTAGCCAGTCGCTGCTCTTCAGCTGTGAATTCGCGTTGAACAGTCTCGGTTTGGCCGCCTGCCATCTGCTCTGTAGCAATTTGTGTAAGGGCTGTAAGCGGACTTTGTCCCGATATCCAGGCGATCAAAAGCGCCATAATGATACCACCAATACCGATTCCGGTTGCTTTTTTTACTGTACTGCCGCGACGGTCTTCTACATTTGTACTTTCTCTACGTCCTTTGAGTTGCATAATTCTTTTGTTTTTTGGTTTTATAGGTGCAAAGGTAAGTTTTTTCGTTGATATGAGTTTCATCTGCACAAATTTTTTCACGTGCAATCTTCGTATGAAAAATTTCTTGCGGTTTTCCCGTCCGACGAAATGCGGTTTGTGTTCTCCGAAGTCCCACTTGTGATTTTTGAAGTCCGACATGCTTTTTTCTAAGTCCGACTTCGTTTCCGGTGGAAAGGACAGGGGCGGTGCCGTAACCTGTCTCGGTTCACAGAAATGGGGCGTGAAGTTGATTAAATCGCAACTAAAAATGGCCGTAAGGCTAATTTCTATTACTTTTTGCCTCTTTCTTAACTTTTGGTTTCTTCATTTTTTTACAAAAACCTATTTTTGCAACCGTAAAATTGAGCCGTGTGGCACGCAAATTGCAATAATGAATTAAAAACTAATTTTAATGAAACAGATAACGAAAATGAGACTGAATGTAGCAGCACATGTAACGTGCTTTGGCCTTGCTTTGGCCGCCTTACTCTTTGGAACGAATGTGATTAAAGGAAAAGCAACGTCGCAAACGCCTTCTCCTGTGAAGGCACCCGTAGTTACGGGCGGGCTGGTGGACCTTACGGCAGCGGCAGAGAGTTCTGTGAACTCCGTTGTCTATATTAAGGTGACGATTAATAGTCGTACGCAAATCGTAGAGCAACCTTCGATTGAGGATTTCTTTGGTTTCGGCGACATATTCGGACAACCGCGGCAGCGCCAGTATAAAACGCCGAAGCGTAGCGGAAGTGGCAGCGGCGTAATCATATCTGACGACGGCTATATCGTTACCAACAACCACGTGGTCGAAGGTGTGGACGAAATAATGGTAAAACTGAACGACAACCGCGAATTTAAGGGCCGCATCATCGGCACTGACAAAAATTCAGATTTGGCATTGATAAAAATTGAAGCCAAAGACTTGCAGGCAATCCCCATTGGCGACAGCGAACAGTTGCGTTTGGGCGAATGGGTGTTGGCTGTAGGCAATCCTTTCCAGCTTACATCTACCGTCACAGCCGGCATCGTGAGCGCCAAAGCCCGCAGTCTGTATGCCAATGGCGTGGAATCGTTCATCCAAACCGATGCTGCCATCAACGCCGGCAACTCTGGCGGCGCGTTGGTCAATGCCCGTGGCGAACTGGTGGGAATTAACGCCATGCTTTATTCACAAACGGGCAGCTATTCCGGTTATGGTTTCGCCATTCCCACAACTATTATGAACAAAGTGGTGGCTGACTTGAAGAAATACGGAACTGTGCAGCGTGCACTCGTAGGTATTGTCGGCCAGGACGCCACTGCTTACATCGATGCCCAAAAAGAGCAGGACAAGCCCGTAGATCTCGGCACCAACGACGGTGTTTATGTGAAGGAAGCCCCTGCTGACGGTTCCGCAGCCGAAGCTGGCATTGAGGAAGGCGATGTTATCACCGCCATTGACGGAAAGAAAGTGACGAAAATGGCAGAATTGCAGGAGGAAATCTCACGTCACAACCCCGGCGACAAAGTTAAGGTGACCTATATCCGCAACAAGAAGCCGCATACGGTAGAAGTGACACTGCGTAACGAACAAGGCACGACCGGACACGTGGTTGACGTCGACCCACAAGGCTTGGGCGTGGTTCTGAAGCCGCTTTCCGCTGAATTGAAACGCGAACTGGCACTCAGTTATGGCTTACAAGTGTCCACAGTAACCGATGGAAAGATGAAAGAAGCCGGTGTGACCAAGGGCTTAATCATCATGGAGGTGAATAACCACAAGATGAATACTCTCGAAGATTGGCAAGAAGCCGTCAAAGAGGCAAATATGACGAAGGACCGCGTACTTTGGATTAAGGCCAAGACACAAAGCGGCCGCAACATCCCGCTTTCGGTGGAGCTGGGTGAAGAAAAGAAGGGTAAATAACGACAAACATAGTGGTAAAAGAGGCTTTCCCGATGCGGAGAGCCTCTTCTTTTTGCCTATGTCCCACTTGTGAAAACCGACAAGCCACATAGACGGAACGATGTGGCCTGTAAAAATAATTATGTGGCTCGTTGCTGAAACAATGTGCTTTTCTGTGAAGAGCGTAGGCGCGTTTGTGGTTTTTTTATTAATTTTGTACGGCTAATTATCCGTTCATGGAAAGTACAAACAAGGAATTTGAAGTAGTATTGGCGGCTTGCCGCTCATTGTTTGCGAAAAAATTGCACGATTATGGGGCAGCGTGGCGCATATTGCGTGTGCCGTCGCTGACAGACCAGTTGTTGATAAAGGCACAACGCATCTGTTCGCTGCAAGAAAAGGGAGTGGCGCTCGTAGACGAGGGACAGGTGTCCGAATTCATGGGTATAGTCAATTACGGATTGATTGGTCTCATTCAATTGAGCGAGATGCCGGTGCCCATATCCGAGGGCACGAAAATCAGTCTTGACATGACCGAAGACGAAGCCCTTCAACTGTACGACAAGTTTGCGCATCAGGCTTACGAACTCATGGTACGCAAGAATCATGACTATGACGAAGCGTGGAGGTCCATGAGAGTGAGTTCCTACACTGATTTGATTCTGATGAAAATTTTCCGTACAAAACAAATAGAGGATTTGTGCGGCCACACATTGGTCAGTGAAGGCATCGATGCCAATTATATGGATATGATTAACTATGCTGTGTTCGCACTGATAAAACTTACGGTGGAGAACAAGGCATAAAAGCAAGGTTACATCTTTTGTTGACGAAACGCAGTGCATCGGCAGTGGCAGTGAAAACGGCACAGGTGTTGCTATCGCTGACATTTTTGTTCTCAGGTTTCGTGAAAGCCGTAGATCCTTGGGGAACGGCATACAAACTGGGCGATTACGCCGCTTGGTGTGGCTTGGAGTGCCTGCAGGAATCGGGTTGGTTGCTGGCAGGCAGCATCTGTCTCGCCGCATTCGAATTTTTCGTGGGCGCTTGTCTGTTGGTGGGCGTCATGCGTCGGTTCTCATCGGCCGCCAGTCTGGTGTTGATGGTGCTAATGACGCCATTGACGCTGATATTGGCGATATGGAATCCCGTACATGACTGTGGCTGCTTTGGAGATGCCTTGTTGCTGACCAATTGGCAGACATTCGGCAAGAATACAGTGCTGTTGCTGTTGGCCATCATCGTCTTCGTGGGCCGTAAGTCCATGTACCGCCTGATTCCAATGGGCATGGGCCGCTGGGCGTGCCTTTGGGCGGCGGTTTACATCGGTTTGCTGATGGCTTACTCCCTCCGTCACCTGCCTCCCGTGGACTTCCGTCCCTATAAAGCGGGTGTGAACATTCCTGAAGCCATGCAAGTGCCGCCCGGAGCAGACCTGCCCGAGTATGAGAGCCTTTTCGTGATGACCAAAGACGGAGAGGAACGTACGTTTACGGCACAAACGTATCCCGATAGCAGTTGGACGTTTGTCAGGGCGGAACATCGGTTGGTGAAAGCGGGAGCTGAGCCGGCGATAACCGATTTTTCGCTGTCGGATGAACAGGGTGATGACGTGACAGACCGCTTGCTC
>CAMZHB010000138.1 GCA_947306605.1 uncultured Prevotellaceae bacterium
TAGAGCATCGGACTGAAAATCCGTGTGTCCCCGGTTCAAATCCTGGTGGCACCACAAAAAGAAATCCGGCTTGGAGTAAATTCCAAGCCGGATTCGTGTATCTGAAGAGACCAATACTGTTCATTCGGAAAAGAGCGTCAAATTTTGTGCATGAAACATCAGATGTATCAATTTTTTTGAAGATATTTGTACCCTGAACAATCTCCGTTGTAAAACCCTGCCGCTGTATGGCCACAATTTCACCCTTTTCACATCCGCTGTATGTGATGCTCAAGCCCGCCGGAGCACGTTGTAACCTGCGGTGCAAATATTGTTATTATTTGGAGAAGGAACTTCTTTATCCAGACGACAAAGTTCACACCATGAGTGATGAACTGTTGGAAAAGTTTATTCGCGAATACATCGATTCACAGACGACAGGAGAAGTCCTCTTCACATGGCATGGCGGCGAAACCCTGCTTCGACAGCCCGACTTTTACAGAAAGGCCGTGGCCTTGCAAAAGAAGTATGGCAGCGGACGGCACATTGCCAACTGTATCCAGACGAACGGCACGCTGTTGACCGACGAGTGGTGTCACTTCTTCCGCGAAAACCATTGGCTGGTGGGGGTATCGATTGACGGCCCACAGACGTTTCACGACCATTATCGTATGGACCGGCACGGTATGCCCTCGTTTCAGCACGTCATGCAGGGCATCGAATTGCTGAACAAGTACGGCGTAGACTGGAATGCCATGGCTGTGGTCAACGATTATAATGGAGACCATCCGCTTGAGTTCTATCACTTTTTCAAGGACATCGGTTGCCACTACCTGCAATTCACACCTGTGGTGGAACGCTCGCCTGACGGCAATGTCACGTCCTTCTCTGTGAATGCACAACAATGGGGTAACTTCATCTGCACTCTCTTCAACGAATGGGTCAAAGAAGATGTCGGCGTGTATTTCGTCCAACTATTCGATGCGACGCTCGCCAACTGGATGGGTATAACGCCCGGCGTGTGCACCATGGGGCGCAGTTGCGGACACGCCGGCGTGATGGAGTACAACGGAGACGTCTATGCTTGCGACCACTTCGTTTTTCCAGAATACAAATTGGGGAATATACGCACGAATACACTTGTCGAGATGATGTACAGTCCACGACAGCAAGCGTTCGGACAAGCGAAACACACCACCCTGCCACGTCAATGCCAACAGTGCCCCTATCTGTTTGCCTGCAACGGAGAGTGTCCCAAGAACCGCTTCGTACAGACAGAAGATGGCGAGGAAAGACTGAACTATCTATGCAAAGGCTACCGTAAGTTTTTCAACCATGTCGCGCCTTACATGGAATACATGAAGAACGAACTCCTCAACCAACGTCCACCTTCAAATGTCATGAAAGTATCGTTTTGATTTACAAAGGACGCTGCGACTTAATGCGCAGCGTCCTTTGTAAATCAATGTAACCTTATTTCGTTATTACCTTCTTTAATGCGGGGATGAGCACATTGGCCATCATCTGGTAACCTTCGTCATTGGGATGGAGTGCCGTATCCATGGACATGCGGGCAAGGTCGCGCTGACCGCCACACTCGGCATAGAAATCAGCCAGCGGAAAACCTTCGTATTGCGCTATCTGACGAATAATATCGACATAATCCTTCAGGTAAACGCCGTTGATGTCACCCATGCAATTGTCTGGCAGATAACCGCTAAATCCATATGCCTTGCGCGGTGTGCAAAGCACTATCTTGGCTTTGGGGTTTACACTGAAGATACGGTCAATGACCATACGATACCAATAAGCGAATGAACCGTTGTTGGTACGATTTTTATAATCCTCGAAAGTTCCGACAGGCGTGAACTGGCCCCAATCGTTGATGCCATGCTCAATCGTGTAGTAATCGGCTCTGATAACCTTGTCATAAGCCGAACGGATGCAACCGCCGCTCACGCCCTGGTTTGTCATCTTGGTAAAGTGCAGCTGGTCCAAAGTACGATCCATGTAACCCTTCTCAAAACGCCCCTGTTTGTCATAATCATTCAGATACGTGATGCTCGTGCCAAGAGCACACCAATGGCCATTGATTGTCATTTGTGTCGTATAAGGAATATTTGCCGGCATTTGAGTCTGTTCATCAAAAGTAATACTGTCCACCATGGCGGCATTGTAGTAAGCAATTCCACCCTTTTCGTGAATCATCAGCGTCTGTGCATTGGCGGTGACAGCGACCGCTATAACTGCTGTAAGAATTATCTTTTTCATTGGACAATTAACGTATCAACTATTTGTAATTTATTTCACTGAATCGTATCGGAGCACCTTCTCCAAGGCATCGGCCAGTTCGTTTGCCATACGCTGGTATCCTTCGTCGTTGGGATGAAGCGTATCCGCGGACGAAAGATTATCCAAGTCGTTCTGTCCTCCGCAGTTGCCGTAAAAGTCTGCGACGGGATATCCCTCATATTCCGCAATCTGACGGATGAGTTGCGCAAAATCTTCGAGAGTATTACCTTCTACAGGCACATAGCAGTCTGAAGGTTTCGTTTCACCAATGGCATATGCCTTGCGCGGAGTACAGAGCACCACTTTGGCCTCAGGATTAACAGCGATGATAAGGTCTATCAACTTACGATACCAGAAAGCGAAACTCCCCGAATTTGTGCCGTGGATATAATCGTTCAACGTACCTACCGGTGTACCTGCAGCCCAATCTGTGACCCCCAGTTCCACACTGTAATAATCGGCTTGCTTGATAGAGAAATAAGCCGAATTAATCTTTCCGTCACCGAGAGGACGAGTCATTATCTCATCGAAATGCAATCTGTCATTCACGTAAACGGTATAATTCCGGGCAACAGCCACTCCTGCCGAGCCCAAACAATTGCCTATAGCCAACCAGCTACCGTTTACCAACTTCGTCTGTGAATGTACATCAGGGATAGTCGTATCTGACTTCTGCTGCGGATTCCGCAGATTCTCCATCGCTTGATGTAAAATGTCTATATCCTCTTGAGTGGCGACTCCTGAAGAAACCACATCCTCTTGTCTCTTCAGCAAATCCTTTAACTCCCGATAGGCCTCAGACCGCACCGCCGATTCGAAATAACACGAATGCTCCTCATCCAACTTCGCTTCATACATCTGCAACTCGCTCAACGTGAAGTAAGGGTGTGTTTGGCCACTATTACAGCGGTTTTGTGACGTTTTCAAGATTGTATACCTCACATATTGATATTCATCACCCAGCAAAATAAGGTCCGTTGTCTTCGTCTCCACAACCTCCGAATCCCACGAGGTGGTATAGTGAGTTATATCTACGAATTCCTTTCCATCCTTAGAAGCAGAAATAAGTATGTCTTTAGGAGAATCAGCATAGCCGTATCCACCACTCCGACGTGCCAAAACGGCTTTGAAGGCCTTGACAGGACCACCCTTCAGGTAAACTTGAAGATAATGGGGCTCTCCCGGGTCGGCAGGATTGCCATAGGTGGAATGGAAGTAAGGCGACCCTGAGGTATTTCCGTCAATCAACGAAGCGATGGTCCCCTCAGCGGCGGACTGGGCGTTGCTGCTGATTTGGCTAGTCGATGTAATCAGTTTGGCTGTGCCCATCGTATAACGGAGTACTGAATCGCAGAGTGCTGCCGCATCTTTCTGCAATGCCACCAGTTCTTCCGTTTTTGCCTTAGCATCCAAAACTTGTTGCAATGCTTCCATCACATTTTCGTGGATAGGAATCAACTTCCATGTTGAATGCCCATCCACTGCATTAGAGTTGAAGAGAACAATATTGCCCTGTTTGCCAGAACCGCTGTTGTGGCTTTGTGGATGATAGGTCTTGTCGTACACGTTGTCCGCTATAATCCACTGCGTATGCCCAATGGGCGTAATTACCTGTTCGCGTTCGGCGGCATCGCCCATTTTTACGACGGCACCGTTGTCACCCGCCGCGGCTCCGAGGATGTATTTCCCAGTAACAAAATTCTTTATGCGGCAGTTCCCGTCCGCCAACGCCTCAATATAAAAGGCCTGGTACGGGTCCATGTCTCGGTAACTGCCCCATCCCAACGTTTCGCCTTTGTCGCCCGTCATGCCCTTGTATTCTTTCTGGTTATTATAGAACGCGGCATAAGCACTCTGAATGTTGTAATAGCCCGACGTGATGGTATTATATTTTGTCAGCAGGGCCTCCCACGCATCCTTCAGCCGTACCAGGGCATCATCGTACACCTCCTCATCGTATTCGCCGCCGCTCACCGCCAACGCGTGAATCCTTGCCGTCGTAAAAGTATCATAGAATGCCTGAGGATACACATCAGGTGTCGTGCCACCGCGGGCTTCATCCATCGCCCTAGCGTTTTGAGCGAGATAATTCATCAAGGCCATTCTCCCTGAATTGGGCGAATACTCACTTTCCTTTATAATCGTATAGCCCTTCCACGCCGAAGCATTCCTGTAGGCATCATACGCTTCATCTGGCACAGTAAACACACAAGCCGTACTGCCACCGAAAGCGTTGCTGCCTATCGACGGCGGCGTGGTCGATTTCAGATGGATGACCTTAAGCGAGGGGTCGTCGTAGAAAGACCACCCGCCGATGGTTTTCATTGTCGTGGGCAGCGTGGCCTCCTCCAAGCTACGACACGAACCGAATGCACGGTCAGCACCCAACGTGGTCACGCCCTCAGGCACTACCACACTCTTCAACTTCGGGCACTCCGCAAAAGCCCACAGGGATATCTCGGTAAACTTCACAGGAGAGTCGAACGTCAGTGTCTCCAACGTCTGACAGCCTTGGAAGGCATTGCCGATGTTCCCCATCGTGTATGTCACGCCATCCAACACCATCATTGACGACACATGCAAACTCACGCCTTTGAATTCTGTACGGTTTGTCCCAGAGCCTTGGCCAGTGACAAATGTCACTGTCTTACTGCTACTGTCAAAATTGTAATAGACACCATCTATCTGTTTTTTCACAACTGCACCACGCAACACCGTAGAAACCGTTGCCAGCAACAGCAGCACAATAAGGAGCCGTTCTTTACTCATCATCATTCACTTTTTTCGGTCCACCGCAATTTTGACACTGCGCACCATTTCCTTGTTTTTTGAAAACACAACCGGCATAACGCGCTTCTTCTGCGTGTCACGCCGGTCCTCTGCGGAGAGAGAGGGATTCGAACCCCCGGAACGTCGCCGTTCGCCGGTTTTCAAGA
>CAMZHB010000139.1 GCA_947306605.1 uncultured Prevotellaceae bacterium
CAAGGATATAGTTGATAAGAACAATCTGAAGACCGTTGATGAAGTACTGGCAGCCTGTGCTGAACGTTGCGTCGTTGCTTCCTGCCTGGGTCGAAAGTTTCTTGGTCTGGCCTTTCAGGTTAGTGCTGAACACAGCCGTGCGCAACGGCGAGCCGTCCTTGGCTTGGAAATAGAAGGTGCCGCTCTTGGGGTCGTAACCGTAGTAACGTGTCACGGGCAGGGGCTGGTTTGTAAGTTGTTTCACAAGTTGTCCCGTCAGACTGTACCAGTAGAGCTGCGCCATGCCGCTGCGTTCGCTCAGGATGACGAAGTTCTCGCCTTCGAACGTCAGCATGTCGTAGGCGTCTTCGCGGATATAGCGGTCGTCTTTCTCGTCGAGCAGCAGTTTGCAGACGCCCGAACGTAGGTTGCAGGCGTAGAGCTTCATATTGTTCTGGTGACGGTTGAGTGTCACCACGGCCAGTTGGTCAGGCTGTGCCATGATGGTTTTGATGCGCGGTATGTAGCCGTCGGGATCGAGCGGCACGTCCATCTGACGCGTCACGCGGCTCTTGATGTCAAACGAGTGAACCGTCACAGTGGCGTTCTGTGCACCGGCCACGGGATATTTGTAGCTGTAAGCTCCCGGATAGTCGGCATATTGCTTTTGTTCGGGCTCCATGCCCGGAACATCTGCATGTGGTATACCGGCACCTGGCTCTCATCGTAGCGAATCCACGCCAGCAGTTTGCTGTCGGCGCTGAAAGTGAAGGCACGGCTCAGGGCAAATTCCTCTTCGTTCACCCAGTCGGGCACACCGTTGAGCACCTCGTTGAACTTGCCGTCCTTGGTCACCTGACTCTCGGAATTGTTGAAGAGCAATTTCACGAGGAACAGGTTATTGTCGCGCACGAAGGCTATCTGCGTGCCGTCGGGCGAGAATGTGGGTTCCTGCTGCTTGCCTGCCGTCGAGAGGGGCTGCATGCGGCGCGATGCCACGTCGTAGATATAGTAGGTGGCCTTCTTCGAGCGGCGGTAGATATACTCCGTCTCCGTCTGTATGAGGATGCGGCTCTCGTCGGGCGCCATCACGTAGCCTTCCACGCCGTTCACTTTCACGTCGCGGGCCGTTTCGGCGTCGAAGAGCACGCCCGTTTCCTCGCCCGTCTTGAAGGCATACTTCACGATACGCTTGCCGTCGGGGCTGATGCGGGCAAAACTCTGGCCGTCGGCCAGCGGATAGACACCGCGCAGCGACCGCGGATAGTAGTTGCCGCCAATGGCTTCTTTCAGAGTCAAGTCGCGACCGGCCCAAGCGGTCATCACGCACGCCAGGGCAAGCAAAAAGAGATGTAAACGTTTCATATAGGTCTTTCTTTTTCGATTATCTTCTGCAAAGATACAAATTAAACGGGCGCAGAGCAAGGAAAGAAAACAAAGTTTTCATTTCATCGCCATGCCGGGTGAGAGTATCTTATTCAAAGAAACGTCTATGCCGAAAACTGACGGTAAAAGCGGACGAAAAGGCAAACAGCCTGAGACACGTCAGTTTCGGGGGACAACATGAAGGCTATACATTCAGATTTTCGTAATTTTGTAGCCATAAAACCTGCAATACATGCGCACATTAGGTCTTCTGCTCCTCGCCATGTTGTTTCCGGCCACGCTCAGTGCGCAGCCGCCGGCCGGCACGGTGATGTCGGCGGCCGACATCGCGGAGTACGGTCTGGACAGTTGCTTCCGTGTCGCTCCGCTGAGCGATGCCGTGTTTGCCAGAATGCAGGGCAAGTCCTATCCCAAAGGCTGTCGCATCGGCCGCAATGAGTTGCGTCATGTGCGTGTGCTCCACTACGACCTGGAGGGCCATGTGCGCACGGGCGAACTGGTCTGCAACCGCCAGATTGCCGACGACGTGGCCGAAATATTCCGCGAACTCTATGACAACAAATACCCCATCGGCAGCGTGCGCCTTATTGACGACTTCGATGCCGACGACCGACAATCCATGCGGGCCAACAACACGTCGTGCTTCTGCTACCGCGGTGTGGCCGGCGGTAAAAAGCTGTCGAAGCATGCCCGTGGTCTCGCCGTCGACATCAATCCGCTCTACAACCCCTGCCGCCGACGGTTGTCTGGCGGTAAATGGCGCGTGGAGCCCGACAACGCCGTGAAATACTGTGACCGCTCGAAGGCGTTCCCTTGCAAAATCGACCGCAACGACCTTTGTTACCGCCTCTTCACCGCCCGCGGCTTCCGCTGGGGCGGCAACTGGCGCACGTTGAAGGACTGGCAGCACTTCGAGAAGTAACTGACCGGCAGAAAACGAGTATAAACATTAACTAAATAGAGAAACGATGAAAAAAGAAACCTTTTGGACTCTTGCTGTGTTCCTGATTCTGTGCGGCGTCATCGTCGCCACCTGTTGTTCCAAGAACGACAAGGAAAAAGAGATTACCCCCGACGACAACAGCGCGTTCGTCACCCTGACCGATGTCGTGCCCGACGTCATCTTGGAACTCCGCTACTACGGCACCTACAACTTCGTGGGCGCACGCATCGACGGCTACCAGGAACCCGTGGCCTTGCTGACAAAAGTGGCCGCCGACAGCTTGCTCGCCGTGAGCGAAGACTTGAAAGCACAGGGCTACCGCCTGAAAATCTATGATGCCTACCGTCCGCAGGAAGGCGTGGACCACTTCGTGCGCTGGGCCGAGGACGTGACCGACACGCTCATGAAGCCGTACTTCTATCCCGACCTTGACAAGTCGGTGCTCTTCGACCAGGATTACATCGCTGAAAAGAGCGGTCATACCCGCGGCTCCACCCTCGACCTCACCCTCTTCGACATGACGACGGAAAAGGAACTTGACATGGGCGGTACGTTCGACTTCTTCGGTCCCGAGAGCCATCCCGACTTCTGCGGCAACCCCGACACCGGCGAATACACTGGCGACAACGGCAAGAGCCCTACGGGCCAGGCCATTACTGCCGAACAGTTCGCCAACCGCATGATTCTGCGTAAGGCCATGCTGAGCCACGGCTTCAAGGCCTTCGACACCGAGTGGTGGCACTTCTGCCTGAAGGACGAACCCTTCCCCGACACCTACTTCACCTTCCCCGTGAAGCGGATTAAGTAGAACACGGACTTAAAAATTACGGAAATCTTGGCATTTTCCGGATAGAGGTCCGATTTCGGCCCTCAAAGGTCGGACTTCGGGCCGCAGAAACGGCGTTTCAAAATTTTGAAACGCCGTTTCTAATTTACCGTTTCCATCATCCAGTGAAAAACAACGGGTATATTTTCTGACAAAAGCCATCCGCCGCTACGGAACGACACCGTGGCGGCGGATTTGTGTGAATACGAAAAACCGTCTTTACTTTGGCCAGCCCACAGGGTTGTTGAGCATGAGAATTTGCTTTTCGTTGAGGCCGAGCGCTTCGGTGAGCGCATTCTTGTCCATGCTGGCGCGTGGCACTGTGGCCAGTCCGAGTGCAGTGCAGGCGAGGCAGATGTTCTCCGACACGTATCCGGCGTCCATGGCTCCGAGTTCCATGTGTGGATTGGGCATACGGAATTTGCCGAGGTCACTGACGAGGACAAGACAAACGGGTGCTTCGGCGGCAAACGCCTGGCGTCCGGCCACGGCGGGGCGCAGGTCCTGTGCGGTGACGAGGACGAGGCTGTGGTCCTTGGGTTCGTAGCGCCAGGCGCCGTCGGCGCGGCACACATAGACGGTGATGTCCTGGGCGTTGATGGCCGAAGGGGCGGTAATGCGGCCGTCGGCGGGGCGGTTGATGCCACAGGCGGCCCAGAGCAGGGTGCTCAGCGTCTGCCGGTCGATGGCTTTGTCGGAAAACTCGCGCACGGAGCGGCGCTGTTGCAGTGTCTGTCCGAGCGACATTTTCAACAATTTCTTGGCGTTGGGGGCAGGCAGGCTTTCCACCTTCTGGGCAAAGCCGGCGACTGCCATG
Source organism: uncultured Prevotellaceae bacterium (assembly GCA_947306605.1). Lineage (GTDB taxonomy): Bacteria > Bacteroidota > Bacteroidia > Bacteroidales > Bacteroidaceae > UBA6382. Next base: position 3,952 of record CAMZHB010000139.1, read on the forward strand.
AGCAGGGCGAGGAATAGGATAATGTACTTCATGGTAATAAGTATGAATTATGAATAATGTTCCATCCAGTCGAGGGTGTGCCGTATGCCGGTAATTCGGTCTACCGGCGGGTGGGGGGCTATCTTGAGGGTATTGTCGAGGGGGATGATGTTGTCGGTCGTCATGTTGCGCAGACGGAAAGAGGTCATGGGGAAACGGATACCGGCCCTTGACAGCACGTCACCCGTGAGGGCGGCGGCTTGCATCATCCAGTAGGGCCCGCGGGGAATCTTGTGTCCCAACTGCGCAGCAATCTGGTTGGCCCATTCTTCGATAAATACGGGAGGTGTGTCGCCCAGGTAGAACACTTTGTTGTCGGTCGCGACGGTGGGTGTCGTCAGGATTTGGTCTATCTGATAGACGGCGTTCTCCACGTAGCCGTAGGTCTTGGTGCACGAGCGGTGGCCGAGATGGACGTAGCGGCGGTGGCGCACCATGTCGAAGAAGTTGCGGTAGGGCACGCCGAACCACGGTCCCCAGATGGACGTGGGGCGCAGCAGGGCCCAGTCGCAGGCGGGCGGACGGTTCCAGACGAGTTGTTCGGTGATGACTTTGCTCTCGCCGTAGCGGGTGGTGGGGGCGTAGTCGTGCTGGTCGCGGGGGATGTAGCCCGTGTGGCAGACGAGCATGGACGAGGTGATGAGCAGTTTCCTGAGTCCGCCCAGCCGTTCGGCGGCGCGGAGCACGTGGTCCACGCCGTCGGTGTTGGCGCGGTAGTCGCTGACAGCCGGTCCGTCGAGGTCGGTGCGTGCGGCCAGATGAATGATGTAGTCGGGCGCAAAGGCTTGGAACGCGGCGTCGAGGGCGTCGTAGTCGAGTATGTCGCAGGCCTGCCAGCAACCGTTGGCCTCCGCCTGCTTGGGGGCGCGGATGTCGAGGTTGAGCACTGCCCAACCTTTCTTCCGGTAGTAGTCCACCACGTTGGTGCCGATGAATCCCGAGCCGCCGGTGACGATGATCCTTTTTGTATTATCTGGTCTTAGGTCTGTCATGCGTTCATTTGTTTTTTCGGTATACGACATTCAACTCATGTGCAATTTTTCTCCAAGATAACTCACCTTCAATATAATCTTGTTCTATCTGCCGTGAAAAGTGCTGTAGCTGATCTTGGTTTTTCCATAATTGACAGATAGCTTCTGCCAACGCATCGGTATCATTATTTTTGACAATTAAACCATAATGTCCGTGATGTACCATTTCCGGCAGCCCGC
>CAMZHB010000140.1 GCA_947306605.1 uncultured Prevotellaceae bacterium
TGAATTCATCGATGACTTGTCTCAGTTCGCGCAATCGCCCATTTCTTATCCGAAACGCTATAAAGTGCATTCCCATGTCTACTTTATCGTGATTAAAACTGAAGCTGAAACATTGGAAGAATTCAAGTTGAATCGGAATAAGATGGAGTCCGAGAGCGATAATTCTGTGATGGATGTTAAGAAGCTCCGCGCCAATACACTTAACGAGGAGATTCCCGGTTGGTACGAAGGCACATTGAATTTTAAACGTGTGATTGCCATTCCAGGAACAAACAAGTATCAGTACAAGGACACTCGTTTCCGCGCTATGTGCAAAGCTGAGAGCCCGATGGATTGTTATGAGCGTATTGTTGATTATCTGCGCAACCGCCATGATGTAGATATGCGCAGCCAGTTCCCTTCAGCGAAAGGACGAAATTTCACAGTTACTTATTTAGGTAACGTTAAACCGAAAGAGTTACCGGTGTAAATAAAAACAAAGGGCCACAAATTCTCGTTTGTGGCCCTTTTATTTGAATTATCCTTGGACTGTCAATTGGCAGCTATGAATTCTTCGAGGAAACGTTGGTCATTCTCCGAGAACATGCGCAGGTCCTTGATTTGATATTTGAGGTTTGTGATGCGTTCCACGCCTAATCCGAAAGCATAGCCCATGTACTTTGAACTATCAATGCCGCAGGCGTCGAGAACTGCGGGGTCGACCATGCCACATCCGAGTATTTCCACCCAACCTGTGTGTTTGCAGAAACTACATCCCGTTCCGCCGCAGATATTGCAGCTTATGTCCATTTCTGCAGAGGGTTCCGTGAAGGGGAAGTAGGAGGGGCGGAGGCGAATCTTTGTGTCTTTGCCGAACATTTCCTGTGCAAAGAGCAGCAAGACTTGTTTCAGGTCGGCGAATGATACTTTTTCGTCCACATAGAGTCCTTCAACCTGATGGAAAAAGCAGTGTGCGCGTGCACTAATCGTCTCGTTGCGGTACACACGTCCGGGACAGATGACACGAATAGGCGGTTGCTGTTTTTCCATGACGCGTGATTGGACGGAGCTCGTGTGGGTGCGCAGAATTATATCTGGATGAGCTTCGATGAAGAACGTGTCTTGCATATCGCGTGCCGGATGGTCGTCAGGGAAATTCATAGATGAGAACACATGCCAATCGTCTTCAATCTCGGGACCGTCGGCTAAGCAGAAACCAAGTCTCGAGAAGATGTCAATAATCTCGTTTTTGACAAGACTGATGGGGTGACGCGTGCCAAGAGGTATGGGATAGGCCGTGCGCGTGAGGTCTAAGTTCTCGGCAGATTCCGTTACGTTGGCTGCAAGCAGTTGTTCTCTGATACCGTTGATTTTTGCCAGAGCTTCTGTCTTGAGCTTGTTGATGCAGATACCGATTTCCTTTTTAGCTTCGGGCGCTACGGTGCGGAATTCATTCATCAATTCGCTTACCACACCTTTTTTGCTGAGGTATTTGATGCGTAAAACTTCCAGTTCCTTGTCGTTGCTGGCTTTGAGCTCCTCTACTTCCTTCAGCAAGTTTTCTATTTTTGTTTTCAAGTCCATGTGCGTACTCGTTTTGTTACCTTTTTTCCGAGTGCAAAACTATATAAAAAAGCCGAGATACGGAAGTTATTGGCCGAAAAAGTCGATATGAAAAACGAAATGCGTTTACGTTCGAACGAAGTCAGACATAAAATATCCAAGGTCCGACTTCGTTCCACACAAGTCCGACTTCGTGTCTCGCTACTTTCAGTATGATTATATCACATCGTATAACCTTATTTTTGATTTGCAGACCGAATAGTCCGAAAAGTATTTGTAACTTTGCAGAACATCGTGCGCATGGACGGTGTCCCTGTCTGGGAAATGTATAATAGGCAAGATGAGACGCAAGATAATTAAAGTCCTCTGGGGCTCGCTGTTGGGTGTTGTGGCAGCCGTGGTGCTGTTTTTTACAGCCATTGCCAATGGTTGGATAGGCTATGTGCCGCCGATCGAAGAGCTTGAAAATCCTATCAGTCGCTATGCTTCTCAAGTGTTGAGCGCAGATAACGTGTTGTTAGGCACATGGTCTCTGAACGAGAACCGTGTCTTTGTGCCCCATGACGAGATTGCGCCGTCCATGATGCAGGCTCTGATTGCCACAGAGGATAAACGTTTTTACGAACACAATGGCATTGATTTCCGTTCTTTGGGACGTGCTATCGTAAAACGTGGCCTGTTGGGGCGAAAAGGAGCCGGCGGCGGCAGTACCATAACTCAACAGCTGGCAAAACAACTATACACGGCTTCAGCCGGGAGTACCACGGAACGGTTGTTGCAAAAAACGATAGAATGGGTAATAGCGGTAAAACTGGAACGCTATTACTCGAAAGATGAAATATTGACGCTTTACCTGAATTACTTTGACTTTTTACATCATGCGGTTGGCATCAAGTCGGCAGCAAAGATATATTTTAACAAAACGCCCAAAGAACTCACTGTAGCCGAGTCGGCGATGCTTGTAGGCATGTGTAAAAATCCTTCATACTACAACCCCATCCGTGAACCCGACAGAGTTTTGGACAGACGCAATGTAGTGCTCGGCTTGATGCGCGATGCGGGTTATCTCTCAAATGCAGAATGTGAAGAATTCCAGAAACAACCGCTGGGAATCCATTTCCAACGCGTTTCTCACAAGGAAGGACTGGCTACATACCTCCGTGAATACCTGAGACGCATCATGATGGCCAAGAAACCCGTGAAAAGTCAGTACAATGAGTGGCAAGCACAGCAATATCACGATGATTCTATTGCGTGGGAAAGCGATCCGTTGTACGGATGGTGTAATAAGAATTTCAAGAAGGATGGTTCGCCCTACAATATCTATACTGACGGCTTGAAAGTCTATACTTCGATAGACTCACGCTTACAACGGTATGCCGAAGACGCTGTTCGTGAACACATGGCGGGATATCTGCAGCCCGAATTTGAGAAAGAGAAAGGGCATAAGGCTTCATTCCCATTCTCTTCCTCACTAACGCCGCAACAAATCAAGGATATCATTCACCGAAATGTTGTTCAGAGCGACCGGTACCGTTTGTTGAAACAGGCAGGTCTCAGTGATAAGGAAATAGACCGGGAATTCCGACAAAAAGTACGCATGAGTCTCTTTACATATCAAGGAGACGTGGACACATTGATGAGTCCGTTGGATTCTATATTGTATTATAAGTCATTTTTACGCACTGGTTTTATGGCTATGGACCCGGAAACGGGCGCCGTAAAGGCATATGTCGGCGGCATTGACTATGCTAGTTTCCAGTATGACATGTGTATGACCGGCCGACGTCAGATTGGCTCGACCATTAAGCCCTACTTGTATTCCCTGGCAATGGAGAACGGTTATTCTCCCTGCGATGTGGCGCCCAATGTACAGCGTACTTACATCGTCGCAGGCAAACCTTGGACACCGCGTAATACGAATAAATCGCGCTATGGCCAACAGGTGACGTTGAAGTGGGGACTTTCACAGTCCAACAACTGGATATCTGCGTACTTAATGAGCAAGTTGAACCCGCATGCATTGTTAGAACTATTGCGTACGTTTGGTATCAACAGTCTGGATATCCATCCGTCGATGTCGTTGTGCCTTGGTCCGTGCGACATCTCAGTGGGCGAAATGGTCAGTGCCTATACTGCTTTTGTTGGAAGCGGCATACGTGTGGCTCCCTTGTTTGTTACCAAAATTGAAGACAATACCGGTGAAGTCGTCACGAACTTCCCGGCACGCACAAACGAGGTCATCAGTGCCGAAAGTTCATATAAAATGCTCGATATGCTGAAAGCGGTAATCGATCACGGGACTGGACGGCGTTTACGTTCAAGATATCATTTCACAGGTGAGATTGCCGGTAAAACAGGTACGACTAACAACAATTCAGACGGCTGGTTCATCGGAATGATACCCACTTTAGTCGCCGGTTGTTGGGTAGGTGGTGAAAACCGAGACATACATTTTGACAACATGTCTCAAGGACAGGGAGCATCAATGGCGCTTCCGATTTGGGCTAAGTTCATGAATAAAGTGTATTCAGACAAATCTCTGGGTTACTCTCAAGAAGATAAATTCAAGATTCCCGATGATTTTGAATACTGTGCCACGACTTTGAAGAACGACACCATAGTTGAGAACGGCATTGACGAAATTTTTCAGTAGGAAATGAAACATAAGTTCATCGCTATCATACCTGCGCGTTACGCATCAACGCGTTTCCCCGGCAAACCTTTGGCTTTGTTGGGAGGAAAGCCGATTATTCAGCATGTTTATGGGCGTGTGTCCGAATCGTTCGACTATACAGTCGTGGCTACAGACGATGTGCGTATCAGTGACTGCGTGAAACGTTTCGGTGGAAACGTTGTGATGACAGGTACACACCACAAGAGTGGCACTGACCGCTGTATGGAAGCGTATTCCAAGGTTGGCGGAGACTTCGATGTGGTTGTAAACGTGCAGGGTGACGAACCTTTTATCCATAAAGAGCAACTTGAGGCTTTGAAACAGTGTTTTGAAGATGTCGACACGCAAATAGCCACGCTGGTAAAGCCATTTGAGAAATCTGACCCGTGGGAGAAACTTGAGAACCCCAACTCTCCAAAAGTGGTTGTCAGTCCTGCGATGTACGCTCTCTATTTTAGCCGTTCCGTAGTCCCATATACGCGAAATTATCCCAAACATAAATGGCTTGAATATCAAACATATTATAAGCATATCGGGCTTTATGGCTACACGGCTGCGGCTTTGGCTGCGATAACCCGCTTGGAGCAGACACCATTGGAATTGTCGGAGTCGTTAGAGCAATTGCGGTGGTTGGAAAACGGTTATAAGATTAAAGTAGGTGTGACCCGTCTTGAAACAATCGGCATTGACACGCTAGAGGATTTGGTACACGCCGAAGCATATTTAACTAATAAAGAGGAAGAATCATGAAAGGTAAAGGTATAATACTGACGATGTGTTGTATGTTGCTTTCATCATGGCAGGTGGAGGCACAAAAATTGCGCATAGGCACTTATACATTTAAGGATGGCTCTATTTATACCGGCGAAATCATGGCTGGAAGGCCGCATGGCGAAGGTAAAACCACCTTTAAAAGCGGAGATGTCTATGAAGGCCATTATGTGAAAGGCAATCGCCAAGGTAAG
>CAMZHB010000141.1 GCA_947306605.1 uncultured Prevotellaceae bacterium
GAGGCGCGTGGCTTCGTAGTCGTTTCTTACCTGTTTCATTTGCTCGGCCGTAACAGCATAGAGACTGTCCCAATCGAGGCGCACACGGTCCATGAATACAAAATTTTGTTTTACGGAAGCCCATAGTCGGGCCACGGCCAATTGCCGCTGCTGCCTCTTAGGCAGACGGCTGACGAATGGCTTCTTTCTTGGCCGGGGTTGGGGACCTTTGTAATAGTCGCGGGTCGTCCAGTCTATTGGGATGCAAATGCTCTGTTCGGCTGTGGCTTTTAAGAAATTAAGATGTCGAGACGCTTTGTCCCATTCCACTCCGTAAAACGTGCGTGACTTTTCAAAATAGGTGGCTACATCTGTTTCTTCACAAATGACCCGTTGCTGTTGGCTGAATTGGTTGAATAGACTCTTGATGCGGTCAAATTCATCTGAATAGTTGCCTGTGACAGTGATGCGTTTGCCCCGCGTCCATCCGGCTCCACCTGCGCGTTGCCAGGCAAATCCGGAACATCCGTTTGAAAATCCGCCTGTGTAGCTGACGTCGGTCACTATTGCTGTCGGGGCGGACAATAATGATTTGAACACGTTTGCCAACAGTTGCTCTTTCACATGATTCTTGGCTGACGCATGGAATGTACAGAGCAGCAGCATTGCTGTTAGAAAAAATCCTTTTTTTGTCATTGCTGAAAATTTTATATTGTTGATTCATTATGCGTATATATTGTACAGACGCATAACCTTGGGCAATGTTAATGAAAAAAATCCGTTTTTTCGTATGTTAAAGTTGGGAATACTCCGGGATGTCGGGGAGGAAAGTCGTGGTGTTCGTGTCGTAATCAATATGGCAGCAGTAGTGGGTAAGGCCGTTGCTGACGGTGAGGTAGGGGACGCGGAGCACGGCGTTGTAGGCGCAAATCTGATTGAACACTTCCTGTGTGACGGCGACGGTGGGGGCTTTGTATTCAATAATCATGTGCGGCTCCATGTTTGAGGTGTAGAGCACACTGTCGCAGCGGCGCCACATGCCGTTTAGGGTCAGGGAAATTTCATTGGCCAAAAGACTCTTGGGGTAGCCTTTGTGGCCAATGAGGTAGTGGATGAAGTGTTGGCGCACCCATTCCTCGGGCGTGACAGCCACGAAGCGACGGCGCAGGATATCGAAAATGTGTGGTTTTCCCTGGCGCAGCTGAATATTTGCATCGAACGGGGGCAGGTTTATCTGAAACATTTGCTAAATTTGCAAGGTAATGGGCGCTTCGTCCATTGCAAAAATACAACAAATCGATGAAAACAAAGGAAGAAATCACCGGAAATTGGTTAGTGAGATACACGGGACAACAGTTGGAAGACTTCAGCCCGTATATTTTGCTATCTAATTTTAATAACTACGTGGACTTGTTCTGCGACTATTGCGGCGTGCCCCGGGTGGGGTATGATTACGGTATTCGCGTGGCTAACGGCGGCGGAATTACGATGATAAACTTCGGATTGGGAAGTCCTAACGCGGCGCTTATCATGGATTTGCTGAGCTGTATAAAGCCTAAGGCCTGCCTGTTCTTGGGAAAATGCGGCAGTATTTCCGACAAGGCCAAAGTGGGTGATTTTATTCTTCCTCTTGCAGCTGTAAGAGGGGAAGGAACAAGCAACGACTATTTCCCTCCGGAAGTGCCTTCGCTGCCGAGTTTCGTGCTCGAACGGGTCGTTTCGACGGCGATGCGCGATGCACAGACGGATTATTGGACAGGAAGCGTGTATACTACAAACCGGCGCGTATGGGAGCATGACGAGAAGTTCAAGGCTTATTTGTGCAGTACCCGGGCTATGGCGGTGGATATGGAGTGTGCTACACTTTTTTCCGTGGGTTTTTACAATCATATCCCGGTAGGAGCCCTGTTGCTGGTTTCTGATAAGCCGATGATTCCGGAAGGCGTGAAAACAAAGGCGAGCGATGATCAGGTGACAAAAAAATATGCCGGCTTCCATGTGGAAATGGGCGTGAAGTCACTGCAAAAAATCATTTATGGCTCAAATACACTGAAACATTTGAAAATTGATTTATAATGGCTGCGGCAAAAACTACTGGCTGGACTTACGACAGCATAATGCGTGACGTGGTGCAAAAGCAATTCAAGCCTGTCTATTTGTTGGTGGGGGAGGAGAGCTACTATATTGACCGGATTGTGGAAGCCATAGAGAATGCGGCCCTCAGCGAGGATGAAAAGGCATTCAACTTATACAAGTATTATGGAATGGATGCCAACCTGGGAACGGTCATCAACAGTGCCAAGAGTTATCCCATGGGGGCGCAATATAATGTGGTGGAACTACGCGAGGCCCAACAGATGAAAAGTCTGGACGACTTGTCTGCCTATATGCAGAATCCCCAGCCGACAACCATTTTGATTATTACCTATAAAAACGAGAAGATTGATAAACGAAAGAAATTCGTCTCGGCAATTGCTTCCATGGGAGTACTCTATGAGACACCGAAAGTACGCGATAATCAACTCCCCGGAATGGTGATGAGGTACGTTAATGAGCATGGTTACTCTATTGATAATCGTTCAGCTTCAATTATTTCGGAATCAATAGGAGCCGATCTTAGCCGTTTGTATGGTGAATTAGACAAACTTTTCTTTGCTATGCCGGAAGGAGAGCGTGCTATTACGCCAGAGTTTGTAGAACTTCACATAGGAATAAGCAAAGATTTCAATTATTTTGAGCTCCAGGACGCTTTGATAACCAAAAAAGTCTTTAAAGCCAACCAAATTATAAATTATTTCGACAAAAACGAGAAAGCTAATCCCATTCAGAAGATATTGCCGTCATTGTTTCGCTTTTTTTCGAATCTAATGGTGGCTCATTATGCTGCAGATAAGTCGAGTGGGGGATTGGCATTGGCATTAGGCATGTCTGATTGGCAAGTTCGGAATAACATTCTTCCGGCCCTGAAGAACTATAAAGCAAGGAAAGTGTTGCAGATATTAGAGGAAATAAGGGCCGCTGACGAGAAATCTAAGGGTATGAATGGCTCAAAAGTGCCAAGCGGTGACCTTTTGAAGTCATTAATGTATGTAATTCTGCACTGATTTTACCCTTTTTCGTTCTATTTGCCCGGAAATTTCAAACAGAAAATTCCGGGCATTTTCGTTTTGAGTAGAGTGGGTTAGGCCCCCAAATTGGTCTCTGAGAATGGTTCGTTTTTTTCGTTTTTACGATGGAACGAGACCATTGATTTCTGATGTGATTTTTAGGCAAAAATTTACGTTTAAGAATTTTTTGCGCATTATCGGAGGGAGTTTTGATTTCAAAATCCGCAGCAACCCATGCGGAAATTTTGAAAAGATAGATTTTCCTGAGATCGTCAACGAATGATTTACATTTTCGACAGGTCATGTTTCGATTTTGAAATTTCCGCTTCAGACAAGCCTGCGCCGAAGTGTTAAATTGATTATATGGTTATATAAAACATTGTTTTCCATATGTTTTTGTAGTTTTGCTAATATAATATGTCAAATGGGAATGCGGAGGCTGGCGTGAATTTGTGAATCGGAACTGTGCTGAGGTGGTTGTTCCCGTGTAATAGTATGAATAACCAGTTGTTTGCATCAATTTTTCCGAAGAAATGCTTTAATTCAAATACTCTGGTTCGCCCGGCTGTCCTTCGTACGATTGCTTGTTTCTCTCCGTGCCGCGTTTTCAATTTACGATTCGAAATTGAAAAATAAAATATTTGCACTTTGAAAATATTTCCATTTGCGAATTGTTGTTTGAAAATTTCGTTTTAACTTTGTAAACCGATAGAAATAACGAAAAATTACCCCATCTGAGCAAAATGAACAGTATCGAAGACAGAATTCGTCAAATTATGGAGTCCGAAAATTTGTCACAACAGGACTTCGCAAAATTGCTGGAAATTTCTCCTGCATCCTTGTCAAGTATCTTCAACGGACGCACCCGTGCGACCCATAATCACACAAATGCCATCCATAAGGCCTTTCCTAACCTAAATATTAACTGGTTGCTTTTCGGAGAAGGCGAAATGTATGAAAAAGGTGGCGTGGTAAACAATACGACTGTAAATAGGGATGATAGCCAATCGCAGGACGGATTTAAAGTTTATAATAATAATCCTTCCATGTCTTCCATCAATGGCTCTTATGTGGAAACGGCCCGTCCTGGATACCCCCAGAATTATTTCGAGAATAGAGATTCGCGTGAACCTTCGAAGGACGTGAAAAAATTTGACGTCAAGCCGCGTCAAGTTAAGGAGATCCGCGTCTTCTTTGACGATGGTACTTACGAGTCGTTTGTGCCCCAGAAGTAGTCGTTATAAGAAGTATAACAAATTGATTCGCAGCTGAATGATTCTTTTAGGATTGCTCGCTGGAGCTTCTTTGGCCGTAGGTTGTGGTGCCGCCGGTTACCTCTGGTATAAGCGTACCTCGTCACTACCGTCAGAGAAAAATAGTGCCCCTCTTCCCGAGCTTTCCGACGTGCTGCCCTCAGGACATATCCTGTCTTCGTTTAACTATGAACATCGCCATGAGAGGGACTACGGTTTGTCTTATATTTCTCAGAAATCGTGTTATTCCTATCAAGATGTGCCCTTGGATTACGTGGGAGACGTTGTGGCAGCGTGTTTCGATGTTTTTGACGAAAGGTATTATTCTAAGAAAAAAGCACAGGAAAGCAGTCTTTCTGATGCAGAGATAAGAGAGCTGTGGCACGCTGAGAATGAAGAGGCGCAACGTGTGGGAGCGTTCATGCACCGCCAGCTTAACAATATGCTTTTGGACAAGTATTATCAGTTCTCGATGACTTACTCGTACGTTGGGGAATATACGAAGGTATCCAAGATGATTTCGATTGTCGATGAAGCCAATCAGTTTAATGAATTCCTCAAAGAGAATGAGTTACGTCCATATCGCTCCATGTGGGTGATATATGACGAGGTGTCGAGGTTGGTCGGAACGATAGACCTGTTGGCGTTGAATGCCGCGGGCCGACACGTCATGTTCAATTGGACGCGGAGCCATACGCTGGGCGAGGAAACCGCCGACGGTTTTTTGGTGAACAACGAGAGCTATGGGAGCACTGGAAAAGGCGTTTTCCGTCACGTTCCAGACAGTCCATTTCATCGTGAAGCCCTTCAGATGAGCGTTCTTCG
>CAMZHB010000142.1 GCA_947306605.1 uncultured Prevotellaceae bacterium
AGAAGCCTTAATGGAGTTCCTGAAGCAGTAATGAGGATAGTTCTTCTTTCTGATATTCATGCCAATGTCACAGCCTTCGAGGCTGTCCTTACCGACATGAATAATATGGGTCATTGTGATGCCATAGCACTTTTGGGCGATTTGTGTGAGGACTACGGACCGGGTCTGTGCGCCTTGTCGGCCTCTGGCGCGGATATTGTGTCGCATTGGAGGCAAACGACGGGAGCCATGTACCCTGTCTACACGGCCGACCCCATTGTGCTGAAGACCATCGTGCGTGCCAACCCCGGCGTGTTGCTCCTGCGTGGCGGCACAATCTTGAACAAATGGAATCACCGCGACTTGCCTTCACTGATGTCGGACATTGGGAAGACAATGTCGGATTTAGAAAAAAATAAATCGGACTTTGTTTTGTCAAAACGGGACATAGAACAGGCTTTCACGGACTCGCTTTCGAAAAAAACGGGAGAAAAATGGCTTTCGGGGTGGATAAAGTGGGCGATGAATTATGTAATCCCTCTAATTTTTATTATTTTTGCATATCGAATCCGATATAGTTGGAAAAAGAACTTGGATAGAACGAAAAATAAAACGTAATAATACCACTAAAAATGAGAAAGAAAATTGTAGCAGGCAACTGGAAAATGAATATGTCCCTGCAAGATGGCATTGAGTTGGCTAACGAAGTGAACGAATCGCTTTTGAACGACGCTCCCTCGTGTGAAGTTGTGATTTGTACGCCTTTCATTCATCTGGCATCGGTTGCCGGAATCATTGACACCAATGTGCTGAAGCTTGGAGCCGAGAACTGTGCAGACAAAGCCAAAGGTGCTTACACCGGTGAAGTCTCTGCAGAAATGGTAAAGTCGACTGGCGCAGAATATGTGATACTTGGTCACAGCGAACGCCGCGCTTACTATGCTGAAACTCCGGAAATACTGAAAGAAAAAGTGAATTTGGCCCTTGCAAATGGCTTGAAAGTCATCTTTTGTATCGGTGAAGTGCTCGAAGAACGCGAGTCGGGCAAACAAAACGAGGTTGTAGAGGCCCAGTTGTCTGGTTCTCTGTTCGACTTAACCGCAGAACAGTTCGCCAATGTCGTATTGGCTTATGAGCCAGTTTGGGCTATCGGCACCGGAAAGACAGCTACGGCCGAACAAGCCGAAGAAATGCACGCCTTTATCCGTAAAACGATTGCCGAAAAGTTCGGTAAGGACGTTGCTGAAGCCACAACGATTCTCTACGGAGGCAGTTGTAAGCCCAGTAATGCGAAGGAACTTTTTGCCAAACCCGATGTGGACGGCGGTTTGATTGGTGGCGCTTCGCTTAAAGCCGAGGACTTCAAGGGCATCGTTGATGCCTGGAAGGCCTGAACCTATCTGTATTGAACGAAAGGCAGCCGGCGTGGAGGGATGTCGCATTCGCCCGGCGCTGACTGTCACCCAATAATTAATAAACCAATTGTTCGGAATGAAAAAGGCTTCCTGCATAGGAATACTGGCATGGTTGTTGGCAATGATTGCCCCGTTGTCGGCCTCGGCTCAGACTTTCTCTGATGAAATTCAGAAGTCTGCGCCAGGACAAGGCATTGTGGTAATACATCAGTCGCAAGAACTGGCCGATATGTTGAATGGACGTCCTTCCACAACAACTGCCGGCCGCGCCAAACCCGGTATAACTGACACAAAAACGACGGAGGAAGGCAAAGACAGCAAGAAGCCGGATGCAAAGACGAATACCGGTCTGACCAATCCTAACAAGGATGGTGCTGATGGCAATTCCACGGAAGACAAGCCGAACGTAATGCGCAACAAAGCCTACCGTAGCAGTTACGCTACCAAAGGTTATCGCGTGCAAATCTATTCCGGCGATGATTCCAGGACAGCCCGCCAACGTGCCAACGCACTTGCGGCTGAGTTTAAAAGCTATTTTCCCGATATTCCGGCATATACCCATTTCTATTCCCCGCACTGGACATGTCGGGTGGGAGATTTCCGTACCTATGAAGAAGCCAACGCCTGCCTGAATCAAATTAGGCGCACCAATAGCTTTAAAGCTGCGGCAATAATCAAGTGTACGGTGAGGGTAAGTTATTAAAGACAGAACAATGAACGACACAGACAATAAGAACGCCCGCCAGCAAGAACTGGAGTCGCTCTTCCTCCGCGAGTTAGAGCTTCTGGGCGAAGATCCAAACCGCGAAGGATTGCTCAAGACGCCGTCGCGTGTGGCCAAATCTATTCTTGACCTTACGAGAGGCTATAATATGAATCCCTTGGAGGTGCTGCAATCGGCTAAGTTCAAAGAGGATTATCGCCAAATGGTCATTGTGAAAGACATAGACTTCTTTTCTCTGTGCGAACACCACATGATTCCGTTCTATGGCAAGGCTCACGTGGCTTATATCCCAAACGGCTATATAACAGGTCTGAGTAAGATAGTACGTGTAGTTGACATTTTCTCCCATCGCTTGCAGGTGCAGGAACGTATGACCACACAAATTAAAGAATGTATTCAGACCGCACTCAATCCAATGGGTGTAATGGTTGTTATAGAGGCTAAACACATGTGTATGCAAATGCGAGGAGTTGAGAAGCAGAACTCCATAACGACAACGAGTGATTTTACCGGGGCTTTCAACCGGCAAGAAACACGGTCAGAGTTCCTGCAGCTTATCAGGCACAATCCAATAGGCGGTATATAGTCGAATTGTATAATTAAAACGGGCGAGGTGTTTTCAAAATGCCTCGCCCGTTGTTTTTTGCTAATTATAACTTCTCAGCGCTTCCTGTAAGTTTTGCTGAGATTCTTTTAATTCTTTGTAACGTTCCATCATCAGCCGGTTGTCATCTTCATCGTGCTCCGTATCTGACTGCATCTTTGACATAATTTCCTTAATCTGCTCGTTAACGATAGCTAAGAGTAAATCAATGACCATGAGAGGAACGTTGTGATTGAGATTCTCGATGCTGTCTGTAATCTGATGGTTTTTAAGAGAAGTTGAATTCAGTTGATACTGTTCGCTGACGAGTAAAGCCCCCATTTGGCTGATTTGTTCGTCAGGATGTTGTACAAAAAACTTGCTGGCAATAAAGTTCGGGTCGCCTTGGTGAACTATGGCTTCCTGCATCATTTTGTCGAAAAGAGGGTATTCGAATGCCAGTTCCTGTTCTGCCAGTTCCTGTTGCAGATATTGGATGACACTTAGCCCATTGCCATTATCGTCGACTCCCATTTGCTTCTCTCCGTAGCGCACAATGGCACGCATCAGTTGTTCTTCTTTACGAAAACGTGCGGTACGCTGCTCCTTTGGTGGCAGTACAGGCATACTGTGTTTGCGTGGCGGTGTGGCAATCCATTTCTCTTCATCCTTTTGTGTGTGCACAGGTTCCTGTGATATTTGTCTTGCTTGTTCTGCTTCCTGACGTGCGGTTTCCTGTTCCCGTTGTTTTCGCTTTTCTTCGTAATATTTGCGACGGATTTGCCGACTTTTGTCAATCAACAATTGTTCCTGCACGTTAAGCTGGGCACTGCATTCCTTTATATAATAGGCTCGGATGACGGTGTCTGGAATAAGCGAGATGCTCTCCATGATGTCGTCCACCACTTGTCCCTGTTTGAACGGGTCTCCGTTGCTGTCTTTCAGTAAGATGTCTACTTTGAAGCGAATGAAATCCACCTGATGCTCTTCAATGTATTGTACATATTCTTCGGCATTGTGCTTACGGGCGAAACTGTCAGGATCGTCGCCGTCAGGAAGGAGCAGAACCTTGATGTCCATGCCCTCCTCCAACAGCATATTGATGCCTCGCAGTGATGCTTTGATGCCGGCGCTGTCACCGTCGTACAAGACCGTCAGATGGCTGGTGAAGCGATGGATAAGCCGTATCTGTTCGTATGTGAGCGAAGTTCCCGATGAAGCCACCACGTTCTCGATGCCACATTGGTGCATTGAAATCACGTCAGTGTAGCCTTCCACCAGGTAACAGCGGTCATTCTTCTGAATGGCTTTCTTTGCGAAATAAATTCCGTACAGTTCGTTGCGCTTCAAGTAGATTTCCGATTCCGGCGAGTTCAGATATTTTGGCGCATTCTTGTTTTCCGTGTTTAGTATACGGGCTCCAAAGGCAACAATGCGGCCGTCGAGTGTATGAACCGGGAAAATGACGCGGTCATAAAACTTGTCGCGCAGCGTGCCGTTTTCCAATTGCTTGCATAATCCTGTTTTTAGCAAAAACTCCTCACGATATCCCTTGCTCACAGCCTCCTTGGCCAATGCATCGCGCGATGGCAGAGCATAACCGAGTTGGAATTTCCGGATGATGTCATCTCTGAAGCCGCGCTTGCGCAAGTAGGCCAGCCCCACGCTTTGGCCTTCTGGAGTCTCGTACAAGATGTGCTGGAAATAGTCACCGGCCCATTTGTTGACAATAAAGAGACTGGCCCGCATGTCATGAGCTTGGCGTTCCTCCGGGGTAATGTCCTTTTCGTGTATTTCAATGCCATATTTGCGCGCGAGCCAGCGGAGGGCATCGGGGTAGGACATTTGCTCGTGATTCATCAGAAAGCGGATGGCATCACCGGCTTCTCCGCACGAGAAACACTTGTAGATGCCTTTCGTTTGCGAAACCATGAATGACGGTGTCCGCTCGTTGTGAAACGGGCAGAGAGCTTTGTAGTTTGTGCCGGCTTTGCGCAGAGACACAAATTCGGAGATGACCTCCACAATGTCTGTTGCGCTTTTTATCCGCTCAATCGTTTGATAATCAATCATGGATTTTATTCAGAAATCTAATGCAAATATACAGTTTTCTTTTGGGATACACCATGAGAAGATAAAAATAAAATCACAAATTACATCACTATTATTTTTACATTTCGGGGGTGGCGAGATTCCGATGCTCAAAAGCGGCGTCTCGGGCCGCAGAAGCGGCGTCTTAAAATTTTGAGACGCCGCTTCTGATTTCATTACCGCTTCGCTCCCGAACTTCGTTCGCGTGATGCCTGCGGCATTGT
>CAMZHB010000143.1 GCA_947306605.1 uncultured Prevotellaceae bacterium
GGATGTGCTTCCAAGTCCCCTATGAATATATTAACCTCACCTTCATCCGCAACGTGGTGATTGCCAAAGGTGCCGTTGCGCTCTATGACCGCAATGCACAGGATGTATCTGCTGTAGAGAAGGCCATTCAGGAGACGGGTAAGTTTGTCACCAATAACATACTTTTCGAGACAGGCAAGGCCACGCTGAAAGCCGAATCGATGGCTGAGATACAGAAAGTGGCCGAATACATGAAGAAGAACCCGTCGGTCCGCTTCGAGGTACAAGGGCATACCGACAACCAAGGCTCCGATGCAGTGAACGACCCGCTGTCGCAACAGCGTGCCGAGGCTGTGGTGAAGGCTTTGGAAGGACTTGGTGTGGACGCATTCAATTTGAGAGCCGTGGGCAAAGGCTCTCACGAACCAGTCGCTGAAAACACTACGGACGAGGGACGCGCCAAGAACCGCCGCGTGGAATTCATAAAGAAGTAAACTAAGCATCGGATTTCTGTAGTTTTAAATAATGGTAATGAGAAAATTGTATTTAGCACTTGTGTGCATCGTAAGTCTCGCGATAGTGATGGCTTGCGGAGAAAGTAAACCCAAGGCAGTGACGGGCGACGAAAAGACCGACCAAAAGTTGGAACAAGCAGAGAAGAAACTCTCTGAGATGAACGGAATAGAGAAGTGCGAGGCCACACTGGTCAAACGCTACGCAGGCAAAGTGGCCTTGGCTGACCTGCAGCCGGATTTCGAATGCATCGAAGTAGAAGAAGGCTACGACAGTTTCAGTGGTAATGGTGTCAACAAAGCACAGGCCGTTTATAAGAAAAAAGATGGCTCACAGATTACTCCCGAAGAGTGGCAGGCGTACGTAACTAAAATCTATGAGGTAACGCAGAAGATTGCTCAGGATGGCAAGAACGTCTGCGGATTCGGAAGTAATTTGGATGTCAAGACGCGCGAGCAGGCACTGGAGGAAAAAACGCTCCAGCAGTTGCTTGATGCCGGTAAGAATCTGGAGTGGGGCTTCTTGAAGGATGACCGTTTCGAGGCATGCTACCTCTCGCTGGTTAACAGAGCCAAGAACAGCTATGTGACTGTTACGTTTGCCGAAGGCCTTCAGAAAAACATGGATGAAGCATTCAAAGATGCTGAAAAGTATTTGAACTAATTGGTGTTTCGTACATTTCGTCTCAGTTTGGCAACTAAGGTGAAAATAATATCGCCCCGTCTTCAAAAAGAGACGGGGCGATATTATGCTGAAACAAGGTTGGGTCGCTTATTTGGCAGCCATTTTAAAACTATGAAATAGCCTTGAGGCTATTTTCATAGCTACCTTTGCTTCGCTACTTTCAGACTTATGTCCTAACTTTAGACTTTAAAGGCGGCGTCTCAAAAGTTTGAAACGCCGCTTCTAATTTTTGAAACGCCTTCTCTAAATTCCCCTGTGTCTCTGTGGGGATTTACTTTCGCATCCCAGGTTAATTTCGGGCTTCGCCCTACATTGTTAATTATTCATTGACTCGTTTCGCCTGTTGTCCCGCCAGCCCGTGGCTGACGTTGGACGGCTGAAATTGCGATTTTGCTTACAAAATTTTCATTATTCATAGAAAAATCCTATCTTTGCGACAAATAGTAACTAAAACAGAATAGAAAGATGAAGAAAATCCTCATTTCCTTATTTCTTTACACCCTGATGGGGGTATGGAGTACGTCGGCTCAGGCCGCAATTGATATTAATGTGACTCTAAATTCTACCAACTTCCCCGACGCCAACCTCCGCAAAGCTTTGGCGGAAGCGTACAACATGAAGGAAGGCGATGAGTTTCAGGACTTAGGAATACCGAAACTGACTATTTCCAACAAAAACATCAGTAGCCTGAAAGGTTTGGAACTGATCGCCGGCAAAATGTTTATTTATTTAGACTGCAGCCATAACAACCTGAAAGAAATAAACCTTTATTCTCCTGAGAATTTTTATTCAGGCCATGTGCAACAATTGTTCTGCAGCTACAACCAACTGACATCGCTGGATGTTTCCAAACTCAACATTACGGTATTGGATTGCAGCAACAACCAATTGAAGACACTGACTTTTGATGAAAAGGACATGGAAGAACGCATGTGGTCAATTGATTGTTCGTACAATCAATTGACCACATTGGATGTGTATCATGCCAAAAAACTGCAAGAATTGAATTGCATGATGAACAACTTGACCAATATCCATCTGGCAAATTATGAGCAGACGGCTTTGACCAAACTTAATTGCATCGGTAACAAGTTGAAGACTCTGACCGTTATGGCCTATACGAACTTGAAAACTCTTTACTGTGCCAGAAACGAACTGACCACTCTGAACGTTTCTAATTTAACTCATTTGCAAGAAATAAAGTGCGATGCAAACCAGTTGACCGGTTTGAACACCAGTTCGGTGACAGACTTGGTGACACTGTCGTGCTCGTCAAACAAGATATCGTATCTGGTGCTTCCTGCCCGTCTGGAAGAATTATCCTGCAGCCACAACGAACTGAAAGAACTGGATGTATCTGAAAACCGATGGTTGACCACACTGGACTGCTCCTACAAAAGCCCTTTTTGACTTCTCTTGCCAAGGCAACCAACTCAACGGAGCCAACATCAGGAGTCTTATAAACAGTATATGCCCCGAGACGAAAAAACATACATTTTACTTCGTCGACATGACCTATGAGAACGAAGGCAACTCCATGTCAGAATCAGAAGTACAAGAGCTTCAACAGAAAAACTGGTATCCTCAGATACTTGTAGTAAAAAATACACCATGGATAGACTATCGGGGAGTGTCGGAATATGACTTGCAGATTACCGGTGTCCCTGTGACCGTAAATAACCAGGGAGACATCTTGGGCGACGGCCGCTTCAGCTACGACGAGGCGAGCAACACATTGACCGTCAAGAAAGGCCCCAAGGACGGAATTGGAATCAAATTCACCAGTACGTCCTCCAATCCGATAATCAGCAGTCACATACCAGGTCTGACCATCCGGTTCGAAGACAATGCCACCTTGACGTCATCATCAACACCATTACGGTTATACAGTGACGCCACCTTGACCGCACCGAAGGCGGACACCTACGTCTATTTGGACGGAGAACAAGTTGGTATTTATTGTCAAGGTGCCAATGTCACTCTTGACGGTGTTTACGTAGAGTCACGTTCAGGCCAGTATGGTATTTATAATTATGAAAATGTAAAGACCTTGACACTGAAAAACGACGCCGGCCTGTGGGTGGAAGGTACTGAACGTGCCATTCATAATTTCAATATACAGATGAATGACGGCATTCAGATTATCGATCCTGCCGGTGGCATCGCCAAGAATGGCACCGTCTATTGGAAAGACGGCAATACGGTGGCCAAGAGCGTCTATATCGGTAAGCCCGTGGAACACTCCTACCTTTATGTTGATGGCACGGAGGTGACAAAGGACAATCAGAATGACATCCTGGGCGACGGCACGTTCAGCTATAACCCGAGTTCAAAGACTCTGACCATCAATAAGAGTTATACATCCAGCAATACTCTGAACCCGGTCATCAAGAATGGCGGCGTGGACAACCTCATCATCAACGTGCCCGGTGACGTGACGCTTTCCGGCCCGGATATGACTTATTCGGACATCATCAGTCTGACTTATAACACCACTATTACCGGCGGTGGTACACTGAGAGTTATCACCAAAGACCAATCGAAATGTGGTATCTATATCAGTTATGGCAATACTCTCACCATTGCTGACGTGACGGTGGAGGCCGAAGGTAAAAACGGTATCAGCGGTTATGTTTCTTCTACTTTGGTAGTGACTGACGCCACGGTACATGCCAAGAGTACTCTCACGTCCAACGGAGCCGCTATCGAAGGTTTCAGCACTATCACGCTCAATGGCGTGAGCTACCTCGATCCTGAAGGTGCCTATGTGGACAAGGACGGTTATCTGGTTGACGCTTTAGGCAACAGAGCCTTCGAAGTAACTATCGGAGTGAAGGCCTATGACCTTTGGTTGAGTGGCACCAGAGTAACGGTCAACAACCAGGATGATATTCTCGGTGACGGCAACTTCAGTTACGATCCCGAGGACAACAAACTCACCGTAAAGGGTAGCCTGAAGACGAACGACGAGCATGGTATCCAGAACCAAATAAACGGCCTGACCATATATGTGGCCAAGGACGCCGCGATTGAAGCCACCGGCTATAAAGCCGCTATTGTAGTGATGTCTTATACGACCATTACCGGTCCCGGTCTTCTGACGTTGCGTTCCAATAACGATTGTGGTATTTATGCTAGCAAAGATGCCACGGTTGTCTTGGACAATGCCAATCTGGATATTAAGGGTTACTGGGGCATCGCCGGAATGAGTAATGGCAGTGAACAACTGAGGATTTACGATTCCACGGTAAAGGCCGTGAGCAAGTCGGACGAAGGTGCCATCTGTGATTTCAAAGGTTACCTCAGCATTGGCGGTACCATCAAGGTGCCCGCGGGCGGATATACGAAAGACGGAGCTGTCGTGGACAAAGACGGCAAGGTGGCCAAGGAAGTGCAAATCATCAAAGCCTTCAAACTGTCCGTGCTTGGTTATCCCGTGGATGTGGACAACTGCGGCGACATCCTGGGTGATGGCAGTGCCAGCTACGACCCGGAAAACAACCGTCTCACGCTTTGGGACATTACCGTTGACAAGGCTGGCGCCCAGCTGGTTAATTCGCTCATTGACGGACTGATCATAGACGTGGCCGGCAAGGTAGATGTAACTGTCGGATCAACACTGTACATAGGTCTGATAGATTTGAATGATGCTTCTACAACGATTACTGGTTCGGGCAACTTGATGCTGAAAGGCGCACGTAATGAGTCTTGCGGTACAATTTTTACACGCGCCAGTTCATTGACGATAGAGAATATGACGATGGACTTGGAAGGTAAGATTCAAAGAGATCGGAAGAGCGTCGTGTAGGGAAAGAGTGTTCGATATCGTGGGGGT
>CAMZHB010000144.1 GCA_947306605.1 uncultured Prevotellaceae bacterium
AGCCTGTGTTTTGATTATGGAAAACATGAGGTTCTCCATTTCCTTCTCTCCAATTGCAAATATTGGCTTGATGAGTTCCGATTTGACGGATTCCGTTTCGATGGTGTCACGTCAATGATTTATCTTAGCCACGGCATGGGCGAATCTTTTACGAGTTATGACGATTATTTCAATGGCCATCAGGATGACGAGGCACTTTGTTACCTGACTTTGGCGAATGATCTCATACATAAAGAAATCAATCCCCGTGCTGTCACCATTGCAGAAGAAGTTTCCGGACTTCCTGGCCTAGCTGCTCCGATTGAAGAAGGAGGTGTCGGGTTCGATTACCGTATGGCGATGAACGTGCCCGACTATTGGATTAAACTTATCAAAGAAAAACGTGACGAAGAATGGTTGCCGTCGTCTATAATCTATGAACTGACAAATCATCGCGAAGATGAGAATACGGTAACCTATTGTGAAAGCCACGATCAGGCACTTGTCGGCGACAAAACCATTGCTTTCAGACTTATGGACGCAGATATGTATTGGCATCTCATGATTGGTGACGAGAACAACACGATACATCGTGGCATGGCGCTTCATAAAATGATCAGGCTTGTTACATCGTCCACCATGAACGGTGCGTATCTTAATTTCATGGGCAACGAATTCGGGCACCCAGAGTGGATAGATTTTCCAAGGGAGGGAAACGGTTGGAGTTACCACTATGCGCTTCGCAGGTGGAACTTGGTTGATAATAAAGAGTTATGTTATCAATTCCTTGGCGCTTTCGATAAGGCTATGCTCAGTACTCTTAAGTCAATCCCGCACATAGACGCGACTCCAGTTCAACATGTTTGTGTCAATGATGGAGACCAGGTGCTTGCATATTTGAGAGGGCGGTTGCTATTTGTCTACAATTTCAGTCCGAATCGCAGTTATACCGACTATGGGTTGCTTGTGCCAAAAGGTAAATACATTATTGTTGTCAATACTGACGCTCTTCAATTCGGAGGCTTCGGACTAAATGATGACACTGTCTCGCATTTCACTTGTTCTTTGCCAGATGCCGCCGACGGTCACAAGTCTTCGTATGAGCAACTCCGGTTGTATTTGCCCGCACGTTCAGCTATTGTTCTGCAACGTGTGCCTTAAGAGTAAAATGTTTGATATGTTTCAACAGAAAAGCCGCTTTATTGCGGCTTTTATCATTGATAGGATTTATACCAAGCGTATAAGCGACGGATACCATCGGGTAGTTCCACGCTATGATGCCATCCGAGTGAATGAAGTTTGGATGGGTCTGTCAGTTTCCGCAGAGTGCCGTCAGGTTTATCGGTATTCCAAACGATGTGACCGTTATAGCCAGTTGTAACGCGTATTTCGTCCACAAGTTGTCGGATAGAGATTTCTTTACCTGTTCCGATATTTATGTGACAATTGCGTATGTCGCGCATGTCTTCGGGATAGGTGTCGCGGAAATCAATGTGTTCCATCAGAAATACGCATGCGTCGGCCATATCTTCACTCCAGAGGAATTCACGTAAAGGTGCGCCCGTTCCCCATATTTCTACGTTTGCTGTATCGCCGGTGTATGTGATGCCATATTTGGCCAAGGCTTCATAGATTTCGTTTTCGGACGAACGGCCTGTGACATCGTCCAAAGGATATCGGTCCAAATCGCGACGCAAGGCATTCCAATCTTTTTCTTGTAACAGTTTTCCCAAATGCAGCTTTCGGATCAGCGCCGGCAATACGTGGCTTGTGCGCAGATTGAAGTTATCATTGGGGCCGTATAAATTGGTTGGCATGACGGCAATGAAGTTTGTGCCATACTGAAGGTTATAACTCTCGCACATTTTCAAGCCTGCGATTTTGGAGATGGCATATGGCTCGTTTGTGTATTCAAGAGGTGATGTCAACAAACAATCTTCGGGCATCGGTTGTGGAGCTTCGCGCGGATAAATGCAAGTACTGCCGAGGAAAAGCAGTTTTTTTACACCGTGTAAATAGGATTGGTGAATGACATTGCACTCTATTTGCAGGTTTCGCCAAATGAAGTCGGCACGATATAGGCTATTGGCCATAATACCTCCGACATAGGCGGCCGCAAGATAGACATAGTCCGGTTTTTCTTTGTCATAGAAATCGGCGACCGCCTTTTGGTCGGTAAGATCAAGTTCCTGATGAGTACGCAACACAAAGTTTGTGTAGCCTTTCTCTTGCAAATTCTTGAGTATGGCCGACCCAACAAGCCCACGGTGGCCTGCTACAAAAATTTTAGCCTGTTTGTCCATCGTTTAATCGGTTGAATTGTCCGGCAGGTTACTCTTCCGCGTCAATACGTGCGTTTGACACCAGTTTTTTTACCTTTCGCATGTCGTGGGCTACCATTAGCGCCACCAATTCTTTGAAAGAAGTTTTCTTAGGATTCCATCCAAGCAGCGTTTTTGCCTTTGTGGGGTCGCCAAGCAGTTGTTCCACCTCGGTAGGACGGAAATATTTGGGGTCAACCTCTACAAGCACACGTCCAGTGGCCGTGTCGATGCCTTTTTCGTCGATACCTTCGCCTTCCCATTTGAGTTGGATGCCCACTTCTTGGAATGCGAGCGTGCAGAATTCGCGTACCGTGTGCATTTCTCCCGTGGCAATGACGAAATCTTCGGGAGTGTCGTGCTGAAGCATGAGCCACATACACTCAACGTAATCACGCGCGTAACCCCAATCACGACGGCTGCTAAGATTGCCGAGATAGAGTTTGTCCTGCATGTCTTGCGCGATACGACTGGCGGCCATGGTGATTTTTCTGGTAACAAACGATACTCCACGACGCTCACTCTCATGGTTGAATAGGATACCGTTCACGGCGAACAGCCCATAGGCTTCACGATAGTTGCGTACAATCCAATAACCATATTGTTTGGCGACGGCATATGGGGAGCGGGGGTAAAATGGAGTGGTTTCGCGTTGCGGCACCTCCTGTACCAGTCCGAACAGCTCAGATGTGGAAGCTTGGTAGATGCGTGTTTTCTTTTCCATGCCAAGGATGCGGACAGCCTCAAGCAACCTGAGAGTTCCTGTGGCTACACAATCGGCCGTGTACTCGGGGACTTCGAAACTTACCTTCACGTGACTTTGTGCCGCAAGGTTATATATTTCGTCGGGTTGGGTTTCTTGGATAATCCGAATCAAAGAACTTGAGTCTGTCATATCACCATAGTGCAACTCAATTAGGCGTTCCTTCTTCATGTCACGTACCCATTCGTCGAGATATAGGTGTTCGATGCGTCCTGTATTGAATGAAGAACTACGACGCATGATTCCGTGAACACGGTAACCTTTATTTATAAGGAATTCTGCAAGATATGAACCATCTTGTCCTGTTATGCCGGTAATCAGCGCGACTTTTTGCTTTTCCATATGTGATTATTAGTGTATGTAATGAATTATAATTATTTCTCTTCTTGGTTCTCACGGATCTTTACCCGACGTATTTTCCCGCTGATGGTCTTTGGGAGTTCGTCTACGAATTCAATGACACGAGGATATTTGTATGGCGCAGTGACACGTTTTACATGGGCTTGAATATCTTTTGCCAATTCTTCTCCAGCTTGACTTCGGTATTCTTTTGTTAAGACAATGGTCGCTTTAACCACTTGTCCGCGTATCGGATCTGGAACCCCGGTT
Organism: uncultured Prevotellaceae bacterium; assembly: GCA_947306605.1. Lineage (GTDB taxonomy): Bacteria > Bacteroidota > Bacteroidia > Bacteroidales > Bacteroidaceae > UBA6382. The sequence continues at coordinate 3,673 of CAMZHB010000144.1, forward strand.
ATTGCACATTCAACAACACTGGGATGAGTCATGACTGCGCTTTCAACTTCAAAGGGACCTATTCTGTAGCCAGAACTTTTAATGACATCGTCTGCGCGACCTACGAACCAGAAGTAGCCATCTTCATCACGCCAAGCCACGTCTCCTGTGTAGTAGATGCCGTCATGCCATGCTTCTCTGGTTAATGGCGCGTCTCTGTAATACCCTTTGAAAAGCCCAAGCGGCTTACCCTTGTCGGTGCGAATGACAATTTGCCCCTGTTCTCCAGCTTCCACGCTACGACCTTCGTTGTCGATCAGGTCAACATCATATTGAGGATTCGGTAATCCCATGCTACCGGGTTTGGGAGACATCCAGGGGAATGTACCTATGGTTAAAGTTGTCTCAGTCTGTCCGAAACCTTCCATAAGCCGTATCCCGGTTAAACGAAGGAATTCATTATAAACAGAAGGATTGAGAGCTTCACCCGCAATCGTGCAATACTCAAGAGACGAAAGGTCATATTTTGTCAGGTCTTCGCGAATAAGGAAGCGAAAGACCGTTGGCGGTGCACAAAGAGAGGTTACTTTATATTTTTCTATTTGATGGAGTACATCAGACGGCGTGAATTTTTGGTGATCATAGACAAATACATTTGCACCTGCAATCCATTGGCCATAAAGTTTGCCCCAGACGGCTTTACCCCAACCAGTGTCAGCAATAGTAAGGTGAAGACTTTCACGAGAAAGGTTATGCCAGATTGCACCTGTGACAATGTGCCCCAAAGGATAAGTATAATCGTGAACAACCATTTTTGGCTCGCCAGAAGTACCGCTGGTAAAATATAATAATGAATAGTCGTCGTTGCTATTTACATTTGCGGGGCGCACAAATGCGGGTGCGTTGGCAATACCATTGTTAAAATCGCTGAAACCTTCAGGAATCAACGGGCCAACGCTGACAAGTTGTTCGACAGACGGGCAATTAGGGCGTGCTTTTGAAATATGCGAAATGATTTCTTCTTCTCCAGCGCAAACAATTGCTTTGATTGAAGCCCTTTGACAACGAAAAACGATATCATGTTCGGTAAGCAAGTGCGTAGCCGGGATAGTCACTGCTCCGAGTTTGTGAAGCGCAATAATAGAAAACCAGAACTCATAACGGCGCTTGAGAATAAGCATAACCATGTCGCCTTTGCCTATCCCTAAACTTTGGAAATATGCCGCAGTCTTGTCTGTATAGTTTTTGATGTCTGCGAAAGTAAAATTAATAGCCTCTCCTTCATCGTTTGTCAAAATAAAATCTATACTTTCAGGCTCTAAACGTGCACATTCATAAAAAACATCATAGGAGAAG
>CAMZHB010000145.1 GCA_947306605.1 uncultured Prevotellaceae bacterium
CAAGGCACTCGAGGACAATGCCGAACTCAAACGGCAAGTGGAAGCCTATATGAAGGAAAAGGCCGATAGCCTTATGAAGCGCTTGCTTGACAATGCCCGCCTGCTGAATGGCGTGAAAGTTATCACGGCCAACGTCCGCATGCCCGCCGATATCGTTAAAGACATGGCTTTCAAACTGGCCAACGACACACAGGACAGCCTGCTCGTAGTCATCGGCAGCGTCAGCGACGGCAAACCGTTGCTCACCGTAATGCTCTCCAAAGACCTCGTTTCCGACCATGGTCTCAATGCCGGTCAGATGGTGCGCGAAGCCGCCAAACTGATACAGGGCGGGGGTGGGGGTGCACCTCACTTCGCCACGGCCGGAGGCAAGAACCCCGACGGCCTCAATGCCGCCATTGAGAACGTGGTGGACTTGGCCAACTTGTAACGCTGTTCCCTATAACCAATCAAAATCATCGGCCACGTTCAATTCCTAGAACGTGGCCGATGTGTTGTTATCATGGATAGAGTTTCATTGTGTAATTCGCAATTCTAGTTGCGAATTGGTTAACTAAAAACGCCCTTTGGTAATACTCTGAAAATCATAGGTTCCACAAATGGCAAATTAGAAGCGGCGCCTTAAACTTTTGAAACGCCGCTTCTGCGCCCCGAAGTCCCACTTCGAAAATCCGAACTCCCGCACTCGCTCCCCATCTTAGCATTTCCGTGTTAAAAGTGTTAATGCGTGGCCGACTATTCTCTCGTTTTTAATTTGAGAAAAACGTGACGTTTTTCTCCTTTTACTGTGAATTCTTTGTATCTTTGGTTTCTGAAACGCGATGAAACGAAATGTCCCAGGATAATTTCTTTGCCAACATGTTGTTGGCATGGTACGACGTTTACCGGCGTGAATTGCCGTGGCGAGGTGAGACGGATGCCTATAGGATATGGGTGTCGGAAATCATTTTGCAACAAACGCAGGTGGTGCAGGGCTGGGGCTACTACCGACGCTTTGTGGAACACTTCCCAAACGTGGTGTCATTGGCCCGGGCCGAGGAGGATGAGGTGCTGAAGCTATGGGAGGGCTTAGGCTATTATTCCCGTGCCCGCAATTTGTATGCTGCTGCGAAACAGATTGTTGCAGCCGGTGAGGGCTTCCCTCGGACGTATGAAGCGGTGCGTGCACTCAAAGGTGTGGGCGACTACACGGCCGGAGCCATTTGCTCGTTGGCTTTCGGGCTGCCCGTGGCTGCGGTGGACGGCAATGGTTACCGTGTGTTGACACGCTGTTTTGGTATCGCCGATGCGGTGGATACGGCTATCGGGCAACGTACGGTAAAGGAATTGGCGCAGTCGTTGGTGCCGAATATGCGTCCGGGTGATTTCAACCAGGCGATGATGGATCTCGGCGCTAAGGTGTGTGTACCACGACCGCAGTGTAACGATTGTCCGTTGGTGGATATGTGTGTAGCCCATGCAGAGGGCCGTGAGACGGCTTATCCCAAAAAACGTGGCAAGACCAAGGTGACGGAACGGCGGATGGCCTACGTAGTGGTGCGGCGTGGAGAGGATGTGCTGATTCGCCGTCGTGAGGGCCGGGACGTGTGGCGGGGACTCTACGAATATGTTTTGGTGGATGGTGGCACGAAAGAGCCGGATTTGATGGACAATGCTGTGTTGCAGTCGCTGTGGCAGACGGAACGGGGCGTACTGAAGACGCTTCGGCAGGGCATAAAACACGTGTTGTCGCACCGCCGGCTGACGGTCGATTTCTATGAGTTGGTGTTGTCGGCCGAAACGGAACTGTCGGAACAGGCGAAAGCGGAAGGCTACTTCTTTGTACCTCGGGAACGATTGGATGAGTATGCGTTTCCGGCTTTGTTCAATAAGGTTGAGTTATAAGAAAAGCCGTCGGCTTATTTGAAAAGGTCAAACAAGTAGGTGGCTTTGATAATGATGTTCCGGTGGGCAGAACGTGCGAAGGGGTCTTTCTTCGCATTGTCGAAATGTCTCCCAATCCATAATAGTAGCGTCCTTCGAGGGCGAAGTGACCGATGGAAGTGTTCAGTTCAGCGCCAAGGCCACCGGTTAGACCATAATCGAACGTGCGCTGCAGGTCAAGTTCGTACTGCTGATAGACATTGTTCGGACGGTCTGGATTGCCCTCGGCATTGAGTGTCCACGTGGTGCTCTTGTCAATTTGTTGCCCCAAATAGAAACTGATTTGTGGGCCCAAGAGGAGAGCGAACATCATGCCACGTTCTTCTTTTCCCCACGAGAGTCGGGCTAGCAAGGGGATTTGGGCATAGGAAAGTGTGCGTTGATAGGTGTCGGGCAGCGGTTGGCTCTCGCTATTGAGAATTTCTTCTTTCCAACCGATGCGGATGTAATTGAGTTCGGCTTGAAGGGCGCAGATGGTTGCGAAATATTTCTCACACGTGTAGCGCAGGGTTAGACCAAATGTTGGTGCCACCAGTTGGTTCTGTTTAATAGTTGGATCAAAGTCAACGGTACTCAATGTGACGCCGCCATTGGCACCGATGCTGAGCGCAGAACGGCGTTCACCAATCTGTGCCAAAGTTGCTGTGGTATGAATGAGCAACAGGAGAAGGGCAATTCCAAAGACGTTATGGGAGCGTGATGCTTTCAATGTCGTGTGAGGTTTTATAATGAATAAGCTGCATGAAATGGTTCTGAAGTCCCCCCCAGTTGCTGATACGTTTCATGCGGAATGTGTGTTGCAAAGGCATCGTGAATTCGGATTCTTCGTCGAAGTCCATACCCCAACGTTTCATACCTGTTAAGAAATGCATGCCGCAGTCGTAGCCGTACACGGTCATGCGGGGATAGCCCGTAGGCATGGGCTTTCCAAAATGATTGAGATAAGTGGTTTCAAGGTTTTTCAGCGTAACACCCTCACGTTTCAAGAAGAAGGGCGTGAAAATGTAGATGTCGCCCTTATAATAATCTTCGAGGAGCGTGCCTGCGTAGGTCTGCCATTCGGAGTAGCCCACAAGACAAATGTTCCATTCGGGATGGTTGCGGCGCATGCTCAGGTAAATTGGCATGAATACGTTCAGGCTTTTGATGTCGGCAGAGGAAAGCATGAGTACATTGCGACGTGACGGGTCAATGAGTTCGACAAGCGCTTTCTCTGTGCGTGGCATTTCGACTGTTTGGTGTGGTAAACTGTCTGATTTTAAATGTGTGGCGATGGAATTGGTGCGTGCTCCTGTTTCCAATAGGATGATGTTGCTACCGTTGAATGCTGTTCCGAGCAAACGTAGGGCTTCTGTGTCCTGAATGCGAGTAGGTGGATTAAGTACAAAGAATTTGGGATTGTTCTCGGTCTCAAGCGACCAACGATAGAATGGGTTCACGTGAATAATGTCGTGTTCTTTGGCATAACGGCTCACAGTGGCAATTTGTGCCGAGTCTACAGGTCCGAATATGATGTTCGTCCGAGCCAATTCTTCTTGCTGTAGGATTTTAGTCAGACTCGCCCCGTCTTCCACGGTGTATGCGCTGATTTCAAAAGACGTTCCCGTGCGCTTCAGACTATCCACGGCCATGAGAAGTCCCCGGTAGAAATCAATCATCTTGGCTTGTGTGGCGCCTTTAGCCTTGAATGGCAATATTACGCTCATACGAATGATGTTCATGCCTTGGGGGATCTTTTTCGTCTGCTCGAAAAGTTGGGTGTCGGTCGGTTCTTCTACTACTTTCTTCACGGTATCAACTGGAGGGAAGGGAATACACAGGACATCACCTTTTTTCAAAGCGTAACCTTCTTGGCGTGTTTCGGGGTTGGCGGCCTGTAGTTGTTCCATTGTGAGACCGTATTTTTGAGAGATGCTGAAAAGTGTCTCTTTTTTCTTCACTTTATGCATCTCACGGCAGGGAGAACCTGCCAGTCCTTTAGGCTCTTCCGTTTGTGTGACTATTGTATCGTTTTTTGCGATTTCTTGTGGTTCTGTCACATCCGGAATAAGAATGACAGTGCCTGCCTTGAAATTTTCCGCGCTCAATCCAGGGTTGGCATCACATATTTGTTGGGCTGAAATTCCGTAAATCTGTGTCAAACGATAAAGAGTTTCACCTTTTTGTATGGTGTGATAGCGTGGTGCCGCAGAACTATTGGCTTGAGCGACTAATGCTATAGCAAAAAACAGCACTGAAAATATAAGAATAACTCGTTTCATCCGTTATATGTAAAAAGAATTTGCGACAAAGTTACAAAAAAGCGGCTAATTTGGCCTATTTTTCATTATTTAGTTAAGTTGCTTTTCTCTTCAAATGATAATTTATTACCTTTGCAAAAATTTTTTCAGATGAAACAATTGAAATTTGTTCTATTGATAGTTTGTCTTTTGGCATACACGGCGTCATATGCACAGGATGCAGAGCCGACAGCTAATCCTAAAATGACAGTTGATACAAAAGACGGTCCCGAAGATACAGACGAGTATTCGGGTTCTGCTCCTATTGTTGCCCATTTTACTGCAAATCCAGAGAATGTTGGAAACTGGACTCCTTTGTATGAATGGCGCGTATATGAAGTGGGTAAGGAAGACGCTCCTTATTTAGTGCGTTTTGATCCGGATTTTGAGTATTCTTTTGTAAAATCGGGAACTTCGTGTATCAAACTAACCATTTCGTTTGTCCAAGGTTCCGATACGGCAGAATATGTGATGGAGAAACCGTTTAAGATTACGGCGAGCGAATCGTTTTTGAATGTTCCGAATGCTTTCTCTCCCAATGGTGACAAACAGAATGATATTCTCAGAGTGAAAAAAGACGATTATCGAAGTATCGTGGAATTCCATGCATATGTGTTTAACCGTTTAGGTAAGAAACTCTACGAATGGAAAGACATTACGCAAGGTTGGGACGGCAAGGTGAACGGACACGATGCTCCGCAGGGAGTATATTTCCTGCGTATTGACGCAAAGGGGGCCGATGGTCGTGTGTATAAGATACGAAAAGCAATCAATTTGTTGCGCGGTTATACAGACAGCGTTGA
>CAMZHB010000146.1 GCA_947306605.1 uncultured Prevotellaceae bacterium
ATTACCTACACTACCAATTGTTGCCTTGCATGCGCTGAGAATCTTGCGAGTCTCACCGGAAGGCAATTTAATAACACAATAACTACCCTCACGGGATGTCAACTGAGCGAAGTTACCGGCCGAGCGCACCAACAAAGCGCCTTGTCCAGGACGTAATTCAATGTTATGAATCACCGTACCTACAGGGATGTTCTGCAGAGGCAACGTGTTGCCTACTTCAGGTGCGGCATCAGGGCCTGACATTACTTGTGTGCCAACCTCAAGTCCGTTGGGAGCAATAATGTAACGCTTTTCACCGTCCGCATAGTACAACAGAGCAATGCGAGCCGAACGGTTCGGATCGTACTCAATTGTTTTTACTACTGCGGGAACGCCATCTTTCTCTCGCTTAAAATCAATAAAACGGAACTTTCTCTTGTGACCGCCACCTCTGTAACGCATGGTGAGATGGCCGGCGTTATTACGGCCGCCTGTAGACTTCTTGCCGTAAACAAGAGACTTCTCTGGTACCGATGCAGTGATTTCTTCGAAAGTACCAATAATCTTGTGTCTCTGACCCGGAGTTGTGGGTCTTAATTTCCGTACTGCCATTTTCTATTAAATATTGCTGTAAAAATCTATCATTTCACCTTCTGCCAATGTCACAATGGCTTTCTTAAAAGCATTGGTACGGCCCTTCTGCATTCCTGCTTTGGTGTAACGCACTTTCGACTTTCCTGCATAGCGCATCGTACTGATCGATTTCACGTTCACATTATACAGGCTTTCGATTTCGGCCTTTATCTGAATCTTATTGGCTTCAGGACGCACAATAAAGCCGAACACATTGTTCCGCTTATCCGTTAAGGCGGTCATCTTTTCTGTGACCAATGGTTTGATTATGTATCCCATAACTTCTTATTTTGCTAAAACGGCATCGATTTCTTTCAGCGAATCTTCAGTCACGACCATCACACCGGCATCAAGTACGCTGTACGTATTGAGCTGGGGAGCAGACATAACTTTCGCCGTCTTGACATTGCGAGCCGACAAATATACATTTTTATCTACACCTGACAAAACCAAGAGCACTTTTTTGTCTGCAACATTCAGGTTTTTCGTCATTTCCACGAAATCCTTCGTCTTCGGAGCCTCAAAATTGAAATCTTCAACTACAATAATTGCATTTTCTTGTGCCTTGTAAGAAAGAGCCGAACGACGGGCCAACTGCTTAACCTTTTTGTTCAGTTTGAAACTGTAATCACGGGGTTTCGGACCAAACACGCGGGCACCACCGACGAGAACAGGCGAATTGATGTCACCGCGACGGGCACCACCGCTACCTTTCTGACGGATCAACTTGCGAGTGGAACCGCTCATTTCACTTCTTTCTTTCGTCTTGGCCGTACCTTGACGCTGGGCAGCCATATAGTGCTTCACATCAAGATAAATGGCATGATCATTAGGTTCAATGCCGAAAACAGTTTCGTTTAACGTAACTTTTCTGCCGGTGTCTTCACCTTTTCTGTTTAATACGCTAACTTCCATCACTCTTTAATTAAAACGATTGAACCTTTACAACCGGCTACAGAACCCTTCACAAGAATCAGGTTATGCTCCGGTATTACCTTTAACACGCGCAGATTTTGCGTCGTCACACGGTCGCCGCCCATCTGACCGCCCATACGCATTCCTTTGAACACTTTGGCGGGATAGGAACAAGCACCTATAGAACCCGGCTTGCGGGCGCGGTCGTCCTGGCCATGAGTGGATTCACCTACGCCACTGAAACCATGGCGCTTCATTACACCTTGGAAACCTTTACCTTTGGAGGTACCTACAACGTCAACAAACTTCGTTTCTGCGAAGATGTCAACCGTTACGGTATCGCCCAGGTTCAGTTCCGTTTCAAAATCCTTGAACTCGGCCAAGTGTCTCTTCGGCGTAGTACCGGCTTTCTTGAAGTGGCCTTTCATGGGGTTGCTGGTGTTTTTCTCCTTCAACTCCTGAAAACCGAGCTGAACGGCTTTGTAGCCGTCAGTATCCACTGTCTTCACCTGAGTAACTACGCAAGGACCTGCTTCGATAACAGTGCATGGCACATTTTTGCCCTCGGCACTGAAAACGGATGTCATTCCGATTTTCTTTCCAATTAATCCTGGCATTTCAGTTGATATTTAACAATTACTATACTTTGATCTCTACTTCTACGCCACAAGGCAATTCCAATTTCATCAGGGAGTCCACTGTCTTTGCTGTCGAACTGTAGATGTCAATCAGACGCTTGTAGGTGCTCAGCTCGAACTGTTCACGAGCTTTCTTGTTGACAAACGTACTACGGTTTACCGTATAGATACGCTTGCGGGTAGGCAGGGGTATCGGTCCGCTGACGATAGCGCCGGTTGCCTTCACAGCCTTTACGATTTTGTCGGACGATTTCTCAACCAACGTGTGGTCGTAAGACTTCAGTTTAATTCTAATTTTTTGACTCATTGTTTTTATTGTTTTTAGTTGGGAGGTGGAGCACTTAAGAGTCATTCGTTAAGCCTCTCCTTTCCCTGGTTATTGATTATACTAAATCTGTTCTTCCATTTACAGCTTCCAGCACTTCCTTGGCAAGGTTCGATGCCACTGGAGCGTGATGGTCATATTCCATTGACGAGGTGGCACGTCCCGACGTTATGGTACGCAGGGCGGTCACATAGCCGAACATTTCGGCCAGGGGCACCAGAGCCTTCACTACACGGGCACCGGAACGATTGGTGTCCATGCCTTCCACTTGCCCGCGGCGTTTGTTCAGGTCACCGATCACGTCACCCATATTCTCTTCCGGCGTGATGACCTCGAGACGCATAATAGGTTCAAGCAACACGGGGCCGGCCTTCGAGCAGGCGTTCTTGTAGGCACTCAGGGCAGCCACTTCAAACGACAACTGGTCGGAGTCAACAGGATGGAACGAACCATCGAGCAATTCCACTTTCAGGGTATCCATCGGATAACCGCCCAGCACACCGGATTTCATAGCCGATTCAAAACCCTTCTGGACTGACGGGATAAATTCCTTTGGAATGTTACCGCCCGTTACCGAGTTCACGAACTGCAAGCCGCCTTCCTTGTAATCGTCGTCCACAGGACCCACGTTAACAATGATGTCGGCGAATTTGCCTCGGCCACCGGTCTGTTTCTTGTAAACCTCACGCAGGTTGACTGTCTTCGTGATTGCTTCCTTATAGTTCACCTGAGGTCTGCCCTGGTTACATTCCACCTTGAACTCGCGCTTTAGGCGGTCAATGATGATATCCAGATGCAATTCACCCATACCGGAGATAACGGTCTGTCCACTCTGCTCGTCTGTCTTCACAGTGAAAGTGGGATCTTCTTCAGCCAATTTGGCCAGGCCCAGAGACAGGCGGTCAAGGTCTTTCTGCGTCTTGGGCTCCACGGCGATACCGATAACGGGATCGGGGAAGTCCATCGACTCAAGGACAATCGGAGCCTTTTCGTCACAGAGCGTGTCACCCGTGCGGATATCCTTGATGCCTACCACAGCACCGATGTCACCGGCCGAAATCACTTCGACGGGCAACTGCTGGTTGGAGTGCATCTGGAACATACGGGAGATTCTCTCTTTCTTACCCGAGCGTACATCGTAGACATACGATCCCGAAACCAATTTGCCGGAATACACGCGCACATAAGTCAGACGGCCCACATACGGGTCAGTGGCAATCTTGAAAGCCAGAGCGGCCGTATGGTCGTCCTCGTCGGGACGGCGGTCTTCCTCTTTATCGGTATTTGGGTTTACGCCCACCACATTGGGAGTGTCCATCGGACAGGGAAGGAAAGCACACACATAGTCAAGCAATGTCTGCACGCCCTTGTTCTTGAACGAAGAGCCACAGCACATCGGCGTGAGTTTCATTTCCAGCGTTCCCTTGCGGATGCCACGGATTAAATCCTCTTCGCTCACCGTTGAAGGATCGTCAAAGAATTTCTCCATGAGTTTGTCGTCAAACTCGGCGGCTTGTTCCACCAGTTTGGCGCGCCATTCTTCGGCTTCGGCCTGCATGTCTGCAGGAATGTCTTCTATCTCATACTCGGCGCCCAGAGTTTCGTCGTGCCACAGGATAGCTTTCATCCTGATGAGGTCAACGACACCTTTGAACGTTTCTTCGGCACCAATAGGCAGGTTAATGGCACAGGGATTGGCATTGAGTACCGTTCTCATCTGGTTCAGAACCTCAAAGAAATCGGCGCCCGAGCGGTCCATTTTGTTCACGTAGCCCAGACGTGGCACATTGTATTTGTCGGCTTGGCGCCATACGGTTTCCGACTGCGGCTGCACGCCACCCACTGCACAGTAGGTAGCCACAGCGCCGTCCAGTACACGCAGCGAGCGCTCCACCTCGGCGGTAAAGTCCACATGTCCCGGAGTGTCAATCAGGTTGATTTTATACTGATTGCCATTCCAGTTCCAGAAAGTGGTGGTAGCGGCAGAGGTAATCGTGATACCCCTTTCCTGCTCCTGTGCCATCCAGTCCATGGTGGCTGCACCGTCGTGAACTTCGCCCAGTTTGTGCGTCTTACCGGTATAGAACAAGATACGCTCCGACGTCGTCGTTTTGCCGGCGTCGATGTGTGCCATGATACCAATATTTCGCGTCAGATGCAAGTCTGCATGTGCCATATACGAGTCTCTTCTCCTGCTATTTGGGGGATTCAGTTGTGTCGTTAGAATCTGAAGTGTGCGAATGCACGGTTAGCCTCGGCCATGCGGTGCATGTCTTCCTTACGCTTGAAGGCACCGCCCTGTTCGTTATAGGCATCCATAATCTCGGCGGCCAGTTTGTCGGCCATGCTCTTGCCACCGCGCTTGCGGGCAAAGTTGATCATGTTCTTCATCGAGATGGATTCCTTGCGGCTGGGACGGATTTCCGTCGGCACCTGGAAGGTAGCGCCACCGATACGGCGGCTCTTCACCTCAATCTGAGGGGTTACCTTGTCGAGAGC